>NZ_JSYI01000085.1:0-101838 GCF_001023515.1 Diaphorobacter sp. J5-51
CGCGATGGGAATGGAATCACTGTCCGCCATCAGTGGAATGCGCAGCGATGCGGTCGCCGATGCGCATGGCCTCGTCCAGGTCGTGCGAGATGAAGACGATGGTGCGGCGCTTGATCTGCTGCAGGCGCAGCAGCTCGCTTTGCATCTCGGTGCGGATGATGGGGTCCAGCGCGGAGAACGCCTCGTCCATGAGCAGGATGGACGGGTCGGCTGCCAGCGCGCGCGCCAGCCCCACGCGTTGCTGCATGCCGCCCGAGAGTTCGTCGGGGTAGCTGGCGCCCCAGGCGCCCAGGCCCACCTGCTGCAGGGCCTCCTGCGCTGCCTGCTGGCGCTCGGCACGGTCCACTCCGGCGAGTTCCAGCCCGAAGGCGGCGTTGTCCAGCACCGTCATGTGCGGCATCAGGGCGAACGACTGGAACACCATGCTGATGTCCTTGCGCCGCAGCGCGCGCAACTCGCGGTCGCCCAGGCGGTTGATGTCCTGGCCGTCCACCAGGATGCGGCCGCTGGTGGGCTCGATCAGGCGGTTGAGCATGCGCACCAGCGTGGACTTGCCCGAGCCCGACAGGCCCATGACGACGAAGATTTCGCCGGCCTCGATGGTGAAGCTGGCATCGAACACGCCGATGGAATGGCCCGTGCGCTCCAGGATCTGCTGCTTGCTCAGGCCCTGCTGCACCAGGCGCAGCGCTTCCTGCGGCGAGTCGCCGAAGACCTTGAAGACATGGTCGATGATGATTTGCTTGGCCACCGTGTGGGTCCTTCCTCGGTTGTGACGGGTTGAACGGGCCCCTGCCGCACCAATGGCGGCAGGAACGCAAAGGCCAAAGCGGCACACACGACCCCGATGCGGCGTCCCCGCGAGGGCACGCGCGTCGCCAATCGACGGGCGCGGCCTGCAGGGCCGGGAAGAGGGCGGACACGAAAAGTGACCAGATCGGCCCGAATGGCACGCGAACGGTGCGCAAGGGCCTGGGTGCGCGGCGCAAGAGGTCTGGCTGAGGACTTGCGCAGTCACGCGGGTACCGTGCGCCGCGCATTGGCGGCAGGGCACCCTGGGGCATCAGGGGCGAATACTTCGGCCTGTGTGCCAGGGCCGCCAGCAGTGGGAGGCGCGTTGGCACGGGGCGCTCTCGGGCAACGCAGCCACAAAGAGCGAATTACCTGCGTGGCAGGTTGTAAAACACCGTGAAAGTATAGTTATTCGGTATTTTTTAGTCAAAAAACGGGTTTTTTGATTTGTGCTATTTCGCGCGTGGACGGATGGCAGGCTCGCCGATCGCTGCAAAATTAATAGCTGCTCGCGCTTGCTGCATGGGCGCTGGAGGGCTTTTGAAGCAAAAAACCCATGGAGCGCGGGCGTTCCATGGGTTTGCGGGCGATTGGCCGGGTGACCGGCCGCATGCCTCAGTGCTTGTCCTCGGAAGTGTGCAGCAGCCGGTCGGTGAGTGCGATGGCCAGCGCGCTGAACAGGAAAGTGACGTGGATGATGGTCTGCCACATCAGCACCTTCTCGCTGTAGTTGGCGGCGTTGATGAAGGTCTTGAGCAGGTGGATCGAACTGATGCCGATGATCGACAGGCCCAGCTTCACCTTGAGCACCGAGGCGTTCACATGGCCCAGCCACTCGGGCTGGTCGGGGTGGCGATCCAGGCCAAGGCGGCTCACGAAGGTCTCGTAGCCCCCGACGATCACCATGATGAGCAGGTTGGAGATCATCACCACATCGATCAGCGCCAGCACCACCAGCATGATCACCGTCTCGTTGAGCGAGGTGACGGGCGCGTCCGGCTTGTAGCCGATGCTGGTGATGAGCGCCTGCAGCGCGGCCTCGTGGCCGAAAGCCGCTTCCACCAGGTGCCACAGTTCCAGCAGGAAGTGCCAGACATAGACGCCCTGGGCGGCGATCAGGCCCAGGTACAGGGGCAGTTGCAGCCAGCGGCTGCAAAGATCAGGGCGGGCAGGGGGCGCAGCGGGGCGTTTGCCATGTGGGCGGAATGGGGGGAAGGGGAAGTCATGGTGACGGGAAATGCGTCGGGAAGGTGAGGCGCGCCATTTTAGGGGCAGCCCGTTTCGCCCCGAAGACATGCCACCGTCAGGCATTTCACGCATGCCAGGGCATGGCGCTGGAGCGCTGCCGTATGCTGTGGCGCTCCGTCAGTGGCCTGTAAGTACCAGGGCTGAAAGTACCACTCAAAATTCTTAGCTTCAGGAGACAAACCCATGAGTGCATCGTCCAATGCCATCGAATCCGTATTGGTGGAGAACCGCGTCTTCCCGCCTGCCGATAGCGTGGTGAAGGCGGCCCGCGTGTCGGGCATGGCCGGCTACGAGGCCCTGTGCGCCCAAGCCAACAAGGATCCCGAGGGCTTCTGGGCGCGCCTGGCGCGCGAGCACCTGCAATGGACCAAGCCGTTCACGCAGACGCTGGACGAGTCCAAGGCGCCGTTCTACCAGTGGTTTGCCGACGGCGAGCTCAACGCCAGTGCCAACTGCCTGGACAAGCACATGGGGACGCCGGTCGAGAACAAGGCCGCCATCCTCTTCGAGGCCGACGACGGAACCGTCACCCAGGTCACTTACCGGCAACTGCTGGAGCGCGTGAGCCAGTTCGCCAATGCCCTGAAGGCGCACGGCGTGCAGCAGGGCGACCGCGTGCTCATCTACATGCCGATGGGCGTGGAAGGCGTGGTGGCCATGCAGGCCTGCGCGCGCATCGGCGCCACGCACAGCGTGGTGTTCGGCGGTTTCTCTGCCAAGGCGCTGAACGAGCGCATCATCGATGCGGGCGCCGTGGCGGTGATCACGGCCAACTACCAATTGCGCGGCGGCAAGGAACTGCCCCTGAAGGCCATCGTGGACGAGGGCCTGTCCATGGGCGGCTGCGACAGCATCAAGAATGTCTTCGTATACCAGCGCACGGCCACGGCCTGCGACATGGTGGCGGGGCGTGACAAGACCTTCTCCGAGATCCTGGCCGGGCAGAGCACCGAATGCCCACCCACGCCCGTGGGCGCGGAGCATCCGCTGTTCATCCTCTACACCAGCGGCTCCACGGGCAAGCCCAAGGGCGTGCAGCACAGCACCGGCGGCTACCTGCTGTGGGCCAAGGTGACGATGGAGTGGACCTTCGACATTCGCCCCGACGACGTGTTCTGGTGCACGGCCGATATCGGCTGGATCACGGGCCACACCTACGTGGCCTACGGTCCGCTGGCTGCGGGTGCCACGCAGGTGGTGTTCGAGGGCGTACCCACGTACCCCAACGCCGGGCGCTTCTGGCAGATGATCGAGCGCCACAAGGTCACGGTGTTCTACACGGCGCCCACTGCCATCCGCTCGCTCATCAAGGCGGCCGACTCCGACGAGAGCGTGCACCCCAAGAACTGGGATCTGTCGAGCCTGCGCATCCTGGGCAGCGTGGGCGAGCCCATCAACCCCGAGGCCTGGATGTGGTACTACCGCCATGTGGGCGGCGAGCGCTGTCCCATCGTGGACACGTTCTGGCAGACCGAAAACGGCGGCCACGTCATCACCCCGCTGCCGGGTGCCACGCCGCTCGTGCCGGGTTCGTGCACCTTGCCGCTGCCGGGCATCCAGGCCGCCATCGTCGATGAAACCGGCAAAGACCTGCCCAACGGCGCGGGCGGCATGCTCGTGATCAAGCGGCCCTGGCCCTCGATGATCCGCACCATCTGGGGCGACCCCGAGCGCTTCAAGAAAAGCTATTTCCCCGAAGAGTTGGGGGGCACCACCTACCTGGCCGGCGACGGCGCCGTGCGCAGTGCCGACCGTGGCTACTTCCGCATCACGGGCCGCATCGACGACGTGCTGAACGTGTCTGGCCACCGCATGGGCACGATGGAGATCGAGTCCGCCCTGGTCGCCAAGACGGACCTCGTGGCCGAGGCAGCCGTGGTGGGCCGTCCCGACGACCTGACGGGCGAGGCGATTTGCGCCTTCGTGGTGCTCAAGCGCTCGCGCCCCACGGGCGAGGAGGCCAAGCAGATCGCCACCGAACTGCGCAACTGGGTCGCCAAGGAGATCGGCCCCATCGCCAAGCCCAAGGACATCCGCTTCGGTGACAACCTGCCCAAGACCCGCAGCGGCAAGATCATGCGCCGCCTGCTGCGCTCGATCGCCAAGGGCGAACCCATCACCCAGGACACCAGCACCCTGGAAAACCCCGCAATCCTGGATCAGTTGGCGCAGTCCAACTGATGCAGGAGTCGCCGCAAGGCGCCGGCGCGCAGCGCTTGCGGGGTTGGACGGCACTCATATCTGCGCAGCAGATGTGACGTGCTGGCAAAAACATTGGATCAGTTGGCGCAGTCCAACTGATGCAGGAGGCGCCGCAAGGCGCCGGCGCGCAGCGCTTGCGGGGTTGAACGGCACTCCTATCTGCGCAGCAGATGTGGCGTGCCGGCAAAACCTGCATCGGTGGGCCCAGCCTTGCGGGTGAAGGGGTGCCGCGAGGCGTCGGCGTCCAGACTTTGCAGACCCAAACCGCTTCTTGCCAGGCGGCTTTTTTCGTTTCGGGCGAAGCAGTTTTGAACCCTGGCGTTGTAGGAGCAGGGCGCAAATACCGGGTTGGGCCATGACGGGCGTGCCGCCATGGGGTACAACCCGCGCATTGGCCGCACATCCCGTGGGTTGAACACAGATAGCGGTCCAGCTGGCCATCAGGAGTCCCTTGCATGAAGCTCAAAACCCTCATCCTTTTATTGATCGTCGTGGCCATCGGTGCGTTGGCAGCACTCAATTGGGCGACGCTCTCGGTGCCCACCGTCGTTTCATTGGGCGTGGCCACGGTGCAGGCGCCCCTGGGGCTCATCATGCTGGGGCTGACCGTCCTGCTGGGGGCCTTTTTCTTGGCCTATGTGCTGACGCTGCAGGGCTCTGTGCTCATGGAAACGCGCCGCCATGCCAAGGAGATGGCGGCGCAGCGCGAACTGGCCGACCGGGCGGAGGCATCGCGTTTCACGGAGCTGCGCCAGTTCCTGGAAACCCAGCACCGCACGGGCTACGACGCCCTGATGGCGCGCCTGGACGCGCTGGAGGCGCGCCTGAGCGCGCGGGCGCAGGAATCGGACAACATCACTGCCGCCTACGTGGGACAGTTGGAAGACCAATTGCACCGCCGGGGCGAGCCGAAAGCCGTACAGCCCGTGCCGCCGGTGCGCACCGAGCCGGAACTCAGGCTCTGACGGCCCTTACGCCATAAAAAGGCCGCAGAGCGTGAGCGCTGCGGCCTTTTTGCAGGGCGCGCCGCGAAGGCGCTTTCCCCTCTGGATTACTTGAGCGACAGGACCCAGGTCGCCAGCTTCTTGGCGTCGGCGGCGTTCACCTGGGCGTTGGCGGGCATGGGTACGGGGCCCCACACGCCGGAACTTCCCTTCATGATCTTCTCGGCCAGCTTGTCTGCGGCGCCTGCTTGGCCCGCGTATTTGGCGGCAACGTCCTTGTAGGACGGACCCACCAGCTTCTTGTCCACGGCGTGGCAAGCCATGCAGTTCTTGGAGGTTGCCAGGGCCTGGTCGGCGAATGCAGGGGCTGCAACCGACAGCGTCATGGCGAGGGTGATCAGTGTGCGCTTCATCGCGGGGTTTCCTCTAGGGTTGGGGTACATTTAGCCTTCAATGGGATTGTAGTGTTCGCCGTTGACGGGCTCCAGGCCAAAGCTCGCGCGGCACCAAAGGATGTGACCATGTATGCGCTGCTTTTAGGCATCTTGTTGATACTTCTCAAATATCTGGAGATCGGCCCTGTGGCGAATTGGTCATGGTGGTGGGTGTTGTCTCCTTTTGCGGTAGCTGCGGCCTGGTGGGCCTGGGCGGATGCCACCGGCTACACCAAGCGCAAGGCCATGGAAAAGATGGACCAGCGCCGCAAGGACCGCATCAACAAACAGAAGGAATCCATGGGCATGGGTCCGCGCCGACCGCGCTGAGGGCTTCTTCCCTGTCCAGACAACCCGCAGCGGTGCACGCGCCCTGCGGGTTTTTCTTGGGCGGTGCTGGCGCAGCAATGATCCTGTTTTGATAGCTGCTGGCGCTTATTGGATAAGCGTTGGCGGCATTTTTCATGAAAAGTCATCCAGCACCGCACCCTTGCTGGCGCTGGAGGCGTTGAAGGCAAACTTGGCCTGCACGCCCCGCATGTAGCGCGGCGTGGGTGGCTGCCAGGCGGCGCGGCGCTGTGCCAGCGTGGCGTCGTCCACGTGCAGCTGCAGCAGCAGTTGGTGGGCGTCGATGGTGATTGTGTCGCCCTCATGCACCAGCGCAATAGTGCCCCCCGCAGCCGCCTCGGGCGCGACGTGGCCCACCACCATGCCCCAGGTGCCGCCCGAGAAGCGCCCGTCGGTGATCAAGCCCACGCTTTCGCCCAGGCCCGCACCGATCAGCGCGCCCGTGGGGGCCAGCATCTCCGGCATGCCCGGGCCACCCTTGGGGCCGAGGTAGCGCAACACCATCACGTCGCCCGCGACGATCCTGCCGTCCAGGATGGCCTGCAGCGCCGACTGCTCATCGTCGAACACACGCGCGGGCCCGGTGATGACGGGGTTCTTCAGCCCGGTGATCTTGGCCACGGCGCCCTCGGGACTCAGGTTGCCCTTGAGGATGGCGAGGTGCCCCTCGCGGTACAGCGCCTTGTCGATCGGGTGAATCACGTCCTGGTCCGGCCGTGGCGCGTCGGGTACGTCGGCCAGGGTTTCGGCGATGGTTTTGCCGGTGATGGTCATGCAGTCGCCGTGCAACAGGCCGGCATTCAGCAGCACCTTCATCACCTGGGGAATGCCGCCCGCGCGGTGCAGGTCGACGGCCAGGTACCGGCCGCTGGGCTTGAGGTCGCAGATCACTGGGACCTTCTTGCGCATGCGCTCGAAGTCGTCGATGGACCACTCCACACCCGCCGCGTGCGCGATCGCCAGGAAGTGCAGCACCGCGTTGGTGGAGCCGCCCGTGGCCATGATCACGGCCACGGCGTTCTCGATGGCCTTGCGCGTGACGATGTCGCGTGGCTTCAAGTCCTTGCGGATGGCCTCGATCAGCACCCGGGCGGATTCGCGGGCCGAGTTCATTTTCTCGTCGTGCGGATTGGCCATGGTGGAGGAGTAGGGCAGGCTCATGCCCAGCGCCTCGAAGGCCGAGGACATGGTGTTGGCCGTGTACATGCCGCCGCACGAACCCGTGCCCGGGATGGCGTGCTGCTCGATGTCCTTGAGTTCCTGGTCGGTCATCCTGCCTGCCGCGTTCTGGCCCACGGCTTCGAACACGCTCACGATGTTCAGGTCCTGCCCCTGCCAGCGGCCCGGCAGGATGGTGCCGCCATACACGTAGATCGCCGGCACGTTGGCGCGCAGCATGCCCATCAGGCCGCCGGGCATGTTCTTGTCGCAGCCGCCGATGACGACCACGCCGTCCATCCACTGGCCCTGCACGCAGGTCTCGACGCAGTCGGCAATCACCTCGCGGCTCACCAGGCTGTACTTCATGCCCTCGGTACCCATGGCCATGCCGTCGCTGATGGTGGGCGTGCCGAAGACCTGGGCGTTGCCGCCCGCTTCCTCGATGCCTGCGATGGCCGCGTCGGCCAGGCGTTGCAGGCCGCTGTTGCAGGGCGTGATGGTGCTGTGCCCGTTGGCCACGCCCACCATGGGCTTGGCGAAGTCGCCCTCCTGGTAGCCCATGCCGTAGAACATGGAGCGGTTGGGCGCGCGCGCCTTGCCCTGGGTGATGTGGGCGGAGCGGCGGTTCAGCGGCAGCGGGTCGGTCATGGCGGGTCCTGCTTCTGCGGTGGCGAGACGGCCGAGTGTGGACGCCGCCGCAGCGGCTGTCCATGCGGGTGAATGCGGGGCCCGGGCGCCAGCGTGGGTACCGGGGCTACGACATAATCAAACGGTTTTGCCTAGGGCGGGGCTCAAGAGGTTTCCGCTGCGGCGCGCGCAGGCCCCCAAGCGCACGGGCCCATCGACTTTCCTGAGCCACTCATCTCCCGCAACCACGATGCCCGCATACCGTTCCAAAACCTCCACCGCCGGCCGCAACATGGCAGGGGCCCGCTCCCTGTGGCGCGCCACCGGCATGAAAGACGCCGATTTCTCCAAGCCCATCATCGCGGTGGTCAACTCGTTCACCCAGTTCGTGCCCGGCCATGTGCACCTGAAGGACCTGGGCCAGCTCGTGGCGCGCGAGATCGAGGCCGCCGGCGGCGTGGCCAAGGAATTCAACACCATCGCCGTGGATGACGGCATCGCCATGGGCCACGACGGCATGCTGTATTCGCTGCCCAGCCGCGACATCATTGCCGACAGCGTGGAATACATGGTGAACGCGCACTGTGCCGACGCCATGGTCTGCATCAGCAACTGCGACAAGATCACCCCCGGCATGCTCATGGCCGCCATGCGGCTGAACATTCCGGTGATCTTCGTCTCCGGCGGCCCCATGGAGGCCGGCAAGGTGCAGCAGGCCGTGCCCGGCACCAGCACCATCCAGATCAAGAAGCTGGACCTGATCGACGCCATGGTGATGGCCGCCGACGACAAGGTGAGCGACGCCGACCTGGCCGAGGCCGAGCGCAATGCCTGCCCCACCTGCGGCTCCTGCTCGGGCATGTTCACCGCCAACTCCATGAACTGCCTGACCGAGGCGCTGGGCCTGTCCCTGCCCGGCAACGGCACCGTGGTGGCCACGCACGCCGACCGCGAGCAGCTCTTCAAGCGCGCGGGCCGGCGCATCGTGGAGCTGGCGCGCCAGTACTACGAGCAGGGCGACGAGCGCATCCTGCCGCGCTCGGTCGGCTTCAAGGCCTTCGAGAACGCGATGACGCTGGACATCGCCATGGGCGGCTCCACCAACACCATCCTGCACCTGCTGGCCATTGCACAGGAGGCCGGCATCGACTTCAGCATGGCCGACATCGACCGCCTGTCGCGCAGCGTGCCGCAGCTGTGCAAGGTCGCACCCAACACCGACAAGTACCACATCGAGGACGTGCACCGCGCCGGCGGCATCTTCGCCATCCTGGGCGAGCTGGAGCGTGCGGGCAAGCTGCACACCGACGTGCCCACCATTCACGCACCCACACTGGGCGAGGCGCTGGCGCAGTGGGACGTGACGCGCACGCAGGACGAAGCCGTTCAGACGTTCTACAAGGCCGGCCCCGGCGGCGTGCCCACGCAGGTCGCCTTCAGCCAGAGCGTGCGCTGGCCGAGCCTGGACCTGGACCGCGCCGCGGGCTGTATCCGCTCCGCGGAGCACGCCTTCAGCAAGGAAGGCGGCCTGGCGGTGCTCACCGGCAACATCGCCAAGGACGGCTGCGTGGTCAAGACCGCGGGCGTTCATGAATCCATCCTGGTCTTCGAAGGCCCGGCGCATGTGGTCGAAAGCCAGGACGAGGCGGTGGAGAACATCCTGGCCGACAAGGTCAAGGCCGGCGACGTCGTGGTGGTGCGCTACGAGGGCCCCAAGGGCGGCCCCGGCATGCAGGAAATGCTCTACCCCACGAGCTACATCAAGTCCAAGGGCCTGGGCAAGGCCTGCGCGCTGCTGACCGACGGGCGCTTCTCTGGCGGCACCTCGGGCCTGTCCATCGGCCACTGCTCGCCCGAGGCGGCTGCCGGCGGCGCGATCGGCCTGGTGCGCGACGGCGACCGCATCCGCATCGACATTCCCAACCGCACCATCAACGTACTGGTGAGCGACGAGGAGTTGGCCCAGCGCCGCGCCGAGCAGGACGCCAAGGGCTGGAAGCCCGCCCAGCCACGTCCGCGCAAGGTCTCGGCCGCGCTCAAGGCCTATGCCAAGCTCGTGACGTCGGCCGACAAGGGCGCCGTGCGCGACGTGTCGCTGCTGGACTGACGTGGTGCGGTGCACGCCCATGCCGGGCGTGCGCTCCTGATTTATGAGCTGCTCGCGCTGGACGGACGCGATTTACAGGTGCGTTTAAGCTTCAAATGGCCACGCTGCCAGCGCCAACAGCTCTTTTTGTTGTAGCAACGAAATGCCATCGCCCATGAACGAGTTCCAGCAACGCATCGCAGCCAGCTTCGCGGCACAAGGTTTGATGGCCACCCTCGGCGCCCGGCTGGCGCTGGTGGCGGAGGGTGAGGTGCATATCGAGATGCCGTTTTCCACCCACCTGTCGCAGCAGCAGGGCTTCGTGCACGCGGGGGCCATCACCAGCATCGTGGACAGCGCCTGCGGCTACGCGGCGCTGACCCGCTCGCCCCCCGGCTGCGAGATCGTCACGGCCGAATTCAAGACCAACTTCATGCGGCCCGCGCTGGGCCGGCGCTTCCTCGCCGTTGGCAAGGTGCAAAACGCCGGGCGCATGCTCACCGTGTGCACCGGCGAAGTGCGCGCGTACACGGGCGACGGGCCCGACTACAAGGTGGTGGCGTTGATGCAGGCCACCATGGTCAACGTGCCGGCCGGCGCCTGAGAGCGCCGCAGCCTCACGAGCCCGAAGGGCCGCCCGCCTGGGTCTGCAGGTAGTTGGGCAGGCCGATCTTCTCGATCAGGCCGAGCTGCTTTTCCAGCCAGTAGGCGTGGTCTTCCTCGGTGTCGCGCAACTGGGCCAGCAGCATGTCGCGGCTCACGTAGTCGCGGTGGGATTCGCACAGGGCCATCGCGGCCTTCAAGCGGGCCTGCACGGTGTATTCGGTGTCCAGGTCCTTGCGCAGCATCTCCTGCGCGGATTCGCCGGGCGTGAAGTCGTGCGGGCGCATGTCAGGGCGCCCGCCCAGCATCAGGATGCGGCGCAGGATGGCGTCGGCATGCTGGGTTTCCTCCTCCATCTCGTGGCCCATGCGCTCGTACAGGCGGGTGAGGCCCTGGTCCTCGTACTGGCGGGAGTGGATGAAGTACTGGTCGCGCGCGGCCAGCTCGCCGCGCAGCAGATCCTTGAGGCAGTCGATGACTTCCGGGTGGCCTTGCATGTTGGTGTTCTCATGGGGGTGGTGATGGCGTGAGTATCCGGCGCCTTGCGCGCCGGTTCAATGGCGGCCGTCAATTACCGGGCATGGGCGCCCTGGATGCGGGCCGTACGCAGGCGCATTCTCATCCTGGCAGCGTTGGACAGGCGCGGGCGTGTCACGGCCCTGCGGCACAATGCCCGCCATGCTGATGTACCCCCAAATCGACCCCGTGGCCCTGCAGGTCGGGCCTTTGTCCATCCACTGGTACGGCCTGACCTATCTGGCCGGTTTTGCGCTGTTCATGTTCCTGGGCATGCGGCGCCTGAGCCACCAGCCCTACGCATCCCTGCGTGGCGACCAGGCGTGGTCGCGCAAGGACGTGGAGGACATCCTGTTCCTGGGCGTGCTGGGCGTGGTGGTGGGCGGGCGGCTGGGGTACTGCCTGTTCTACAAGCCGGGCTACTACCTGAGCCACCCGCTGGAGATCTTCTACGTGTGGCAGGGCGGCATGAGCTTTCACGGCGGGTTGCTGGGCGTGATCGGCTCCATGCTGTGGTTTGCGCATTCGCGCCGCAGGCCCTGGCTGCAGGTGGCCGATTTCGTGGCGCCCTGCGTGCCCCCGGGGTTGGCGGCCGGGCGCATCGGCAACTTCATCAACGGCGAACTGTGGGGGCGCTTCGCGCCGCCGGATCTGCCCTGGGGCATGGTGTTCCCGCAAAGCGGCTCCATGCTGCCGCGCCATCCGTCGCAGATCTACCAGTTCCTGCTCGAAGGCCTGCTGCTGTTCGTGCTGCTGTGGCTGTATGCGCGCCAGCCGCGCAAGCGTGGCGAGGTAGCGGCGGCGTTCCTCGTGGGCTATGGCGTGCTGCGCTTCACGGCCGAATACTTCCGCGAGCCCGACAGCTTCCTGGGCCTGTTGTCGCTGGGCATGAGCATGGGCCAGTGGCTGTGCATCCCGATGGTGGCGGCCGGGGTGGCGATGTGGGTCTGGGCGCAGCGGCAGGATGCTCCGGAGGGATTTGCATAAAAGAAGGCGCCAGCGCTTGTCCAGCAAGCGCCGGCAGCTCTCATTTTTGATTGTTCCTTGCGGGCGGCGCGGTGGCGGAGTGTTGCCGCGTTGCGTCAATATGCCCCGCTAGGGATAGTCCCCATCCCGGCGGCTTGGCATGCTTTCATAATTATTGAAAATTACGCGAAATGATGCAGTTTCGCGACCCCTTGTGTGCCATTCGTGACGTCATAACGCCTGCCGCCCATTCACCATGCGCCGTCCGCCCGCCAATTCCCTGCACCACCAGGCCGCCGAGATGCTGCGTCAGCAGATCTTTGCGGGCGAACTGGCGCCGGGCAGCTTCGTGGACGAGGCCGCGCTGTGCGAGCGGCTGGCCGTGTCGCGTACGCCGCTGCGCGAGGCGCTCAAGGTGCTGGTGGCGGAAGGGCTGCTGCGCCATGAGCCGCGCCGCGGCTGCTTCGTGGCCGAGATCACGGAGCGCGATCTGCAGGAGATCTTCCCCGTGATCGCGCTGCTGGAGGGCCGTGCGGCCTATGAGGCCACCGAGCACGCAGGCCCCGCCGACATCGACGCGCTGCAGGTGCTGCACCAGCGCCTGCAGGACCATGCCGAGGCGGGGCGCATCACCGAATACTACGAAGCCAACTACGCCATCCACGAGGCCTTCATCACCCTGGCGGACAACCGCTGGCTGGCCCAGGTGATCGGCGACCTGCGCAAGATCCTGCGCCTGGCGCGGCACCAGACGTTGCAGGTGCCCGGCCGGCTGCAGCAGAGCCTGTCGGAGCACCGGCAGGTGTTCGCCGCACTCCAAAAGGGCGACGCCGCCGCGGCTGAGCAGGCCATGCGCAACCACCTTCTGGCGCAGCGCGACGCGCTGCGCGAGCTTGCACGCAACCACCCCTCACGGATCACACCATGAACGCCGCCTCCACCTGGATCTCGCGCAACGTGGACCGCCTGCGGTCCGCAGACAGCAAAGCCGCCAGCAAGAACAAGGACAAGGACGGCGCAAGCGCCGCGTCGCCCAAGCCTGCGGCCGAACGTTCCACGCACGAGCGCCTGCAGGCCACGCTGCGCAGGAGCGGCGAGGCGCTGTCGCCCCGCGTGCTGCGCCGGTTGCTGACCGACCTGCAGGCAGTGGTGGCCCCGCGCGTGAGCGAGATCGAAGGCGGGCGCCGCGCGCAGGCCATTGCCGCGTGGTACGCCGAGGCCACGCCCGAAGAGCGGCGCGACCTGTGGTTGCTGATGTGCGAGCAGTTCGCGCCCGATGCCACGCGTTTCAAATCGGCCCAGCAGCGCTACGAGGCCGCCGCCGGCACCGATGATGCGCCCCAGGCCGAAGCCCACCTGCGCCGCGCCATGGTGTCGCCGCGTACACGGCTGCTGCAGCGCTTTGCGGTGTTTCCGGAAGGCATGCGCTTCCTCGTGGACTTGCGCGCCGAGCTGCTGCCCCTGCTCAAGAGCGACAAGCGCCTGCTGCCGCTGGACGCGGAGCTGGAGCAATTGTTCTCCACCTGGTTCGATGTGGCGTTCCTCGAACTGAGGCGCCTGTCGTGGGATTCGCCCGCCTCGCTGATCGAAAAGCTCATCAAGTACGAAGCGGTGCACGACATCCGCAGCTGGGCGGACCTGAAGAACCGACTGGACAGCGACCGCCGCTGCTACGGGTTCTTTCACCCCCGCCTGCCCAATGAGCCGCTGATCTTCGTGGAGGTGGCGCTGGTCAACGAGATTTCGTCCAGCATCACCCCGCTGCTGGACGAGGCCGCCGAGGCCGCCGACATCCAGCGTGCCACCACGGCGATCTTCTACTCGATCAGCAGCACGCAGACGGGGCTGCGCGGCGTGAGCTTCGGCGATTCGCTCATCAAGCACGTGGCCGAGACGCTCACGCAGGAATTCCCGCGCCTGCGCACTTTCGCCACGCTCTCGCCGATCCCGGGCTTTCGTTCCTGGCTGTCCAAGAACTGCGCCGCGCAGCTGGAGCAGCTCGACGAGAAGCGCCTGGCCGAACTGGGCCGCGCCGTGGGCTTCGAGCCGCCGCAGGCCGCGCATGTGCTGGCCGCGGCCGACAAGGCGCTGGAGCTGCCGCCCAAGTCACCCGTGCGCCAGCTGCTCATGCAGTGCGCGGCGCGCTACCTGGGGCGCGAGCTGCACGACGGCAAGCCGGTGGACCCGGTGGCGCGCTTTCACCTGGGCAATGGCGCGCGCGTGGAGCGGTTGAACTGGGCGGGCGACCCGTCGGCCAAGGGGCTCAAGCAGTCCTTCGGGCTGATGGTCAACTACCTGTATGACCTCAAGCGCATCGACAAGCACCACGGCCTGCTTGCGCAGGGGCGCGTGCCCGTGTCGGGCGATATCGACAGCCTGTGCCGTGACTGACGGCGCGCTGCCTCGGCGCCGGCGGGCGCGGCGGNCCGTGACATGCTGCGCGCAGCCGGCGCTGCGGGCCTGGCGCTGGCCACGGGCGGTGCCTGGGCGCAAGGCGCCAGCGGCTGGCCGACCAAACCGGTCAACATGGTGGTGCCGTTCCCCGCGGGCGGCGGCACGGATGCCTTTGCGCGCCCATTGGCTGCGCAGTTCGCCAAGTCCACGGGCAAGACGCTGGTGATCGACAACCGCGGCGGCGCGGGCGGCACCGTGGGTGCCAGCGTGGCGGCCAAGGCGCCAGCCGATGGCTACAACCTGTTCATGGGTGGCGTGCACCATGTGATTGCACCGTCCATGTACCCCAAGCTGGACTACGACCTGGAAAAGGACTTCGTGCCGCTGGCCTTGGTGGCCAACGTGCCGCAGGTGCTGGTGGTGAACCCGCGCAACGTGACGGCCACCAACATGAAGCAATTCATGGACTTCGTGAAGGCCAACCCCGCCAAGCTGAACTATGCGTCGGCCGGCTCGGGCACCTCGCACCACCTGGCGGGCGAGCTGTTCAAGCTGCAGACGGGGACTTTCATCACCCACATCCCCTATCGCGGCGCGGGCCCTGCGCTGCAGGACCTGATCGGCGGCAACGTGGACATGCTGTTCGACGGCCTGGGCTCGTCGGCCTCGCACATCAAGGGCGGGCGCATCAAGGCGCTGATGGTGTCGGGCTCCAAGCGCAACCCGGCCTTCCCCGACGTGCCCTGCGCGGCAGAGGTGGGCCTGCCGGACTACACCGTGTCCACCTGGTATGGCCTGTGGGCACCCAAGGGCACGCCGGCCGATCTGCAGGCGCGCATCGTCGAGGAGATCCGCAAGCTCGGCCAGGCCGAGGAGCTCAAGGCCATCTGGGCCGGCAACGGCGCGGAGTTCGGCACGCTGTCGCAGGCGGACTTCGCCAAGATGGTCAGCAGCGAGATCAAGCGCTGGGCGCAGGTGGTGAAGGCCTCGGGCGCCAAGCTGGAGTGATGTAGTCCCCCACTGCGGCGCCCCTCCAGTGGCGCCGCCGCCACCCCCACGAAGAGAGTCCGATCGCATGCCAGGTGAAGTTGTCGCGGCCATGGCCGCAGGAGAGGCCGCTGGCCGCGGCGTGGTGCGCGTGACGCTGCGCCACGAGGGCAGGCTCAACGCCATGTCGCGCGCCATGTGGCGCCAGTTGCGCACGGTGTTCCAGGACATCCAGCGCAGCGATGGCGTGCGCTGCGTGCTCATCGAGGGGGCAGGGGAGGCGTTCTGCGCGGGGGGGATATTTCCGAGTACCCCGCCTTTCGCTTCGACCCCGCGCAGCTGCGCGACTTCCACGAGAGCGATGTCTGGGGCGGGCTGGCGGCCATGCTGGACTGCGACGTGCCCATCGTCGCGCGCATCGCAGGCGCCTGCATGGGCGCGGGCGTGGAGATCGCCAGCTGCTGCGACATCCGCATTGCCGCTGCCGGCGCGCGTTTCGGCGCGCCCATCGCCAAGCTGGGCTTTCCGATGGCGCCGCGCGAGGCTGCCTTGGTGGCGGGCGCCGTGGGCGACGTGACGGCGCGCCAGATGCTGTTGGAGGCGGCCACCTTCAGCGCCGCCGAGATGGCGCAGCGGGGCTTTCTGAGCCGCGTGGTCGACACCGAGCAGCTGGACGCGCAAGCCCTGGGCACGGCGCTGCGCATCGCAGCCTTGGCGCCCGGTGCGGCCCGGCTCAACAAGCAGACCTTGCGCGCTATACGAAAAAATGTGCCGCTAGCGCCCGACCAGCAAGCGCAAGCAGCTTCTGATTTGATAGCGCATAACGCACTGGCCGACCCCTACGCCTATGCCGACAGCGCCGAACACCGCGAGGGCATCAACGCCTTCCTGGCCAAGCGCGCTCCCGTTTTCTGAATCCTTTGTGTGTGCACCACCATGAGCTCCTCCTCCCAGAACCTGTTTTCCGCGCTGCGCGCCGCCTTTCCTGCTGACCTGGACCAGACCGCCGTCGAGGCCGCCTCGGCCGCGGGCGCGCCGCTGCTCTACACCTGGCGCGACCTGGACCGCGCCAGCGCCCGCATCGCCAACCTGCTGGCATCGCTGAAGCTGCCCGAGGGCAGCCGCATCGCCGTGCAGGTGGAAAAGTCGGTCGAAGCCATGCTGCTGTACCTGGCCACGCTGCGCGCCGGCTACGTGTTCCTGCCGCTGAACACCGCCTACCAGAGCGCAGAGATCGAGTACTTCATCGGCAATGCCGAGCCGGCCGTGGTGGTCTGCACGCCAGGCAACTTCGGCTGGGTGTCGAAGATCGCCTTTACTGCCGGCACGCAACATGTGTTCACGCTGGGCGACGACCGCACCGGCAGCCTGCTGGAGCGCGCCGCGCACTTCGGCGACGAGCACCGCGCCATCCCGCGCAAGGCTGACGACCTGGCTGCCATCCTCTACACCAGCGGCACCACGGGACGCAGCAAGGGCGCGATGCTCACGCATGGCAACCTGCTGTCCAATGCCCAGGTGCTCAAGGACTACTGGGGCTGGAAGCCCGGCGACGTGCTGATCCACGCGCTGCCCATCTTCCACGTGCACGGCCTGTTCGTGGCCATCCATGGTGCGCTGATCAATGGCAGCAAGATGATCTGGATGGCGAAGTTCGACCCCAAGGCGGTGATCGCCGCCATGCCGCGCGCCACGGTGTTCATGGGCGTGCCCACGCTCTACGTGCGCATGCTGGCCGAGCCGGCGCTGACCCAGGCCGCGGCCAGCCACATGCGGCTGTTCATCGCGGGCTCGGCGCCGCTGCTCATCGAGACTTTCAAGGAATGGCAGGACCGCACGGGCCACACCATCCTGGAGCGCTACGGCATGAGCGAGACCATCATGCTCACCAGCAATCCCTACGCGGCCGACGCGCGCCATGGCGGGCAGGATGAGCGCCGCGGCGCCACCGTGGGCTTTGCGCTTCCCGGCGTGGGCCTGCGCGTGGTGGGCGATGACGGCCAGCCGCTGCCCGTGGGTGAGATCGGCAACATCCAGGTCAAGGGCCCCAACGTGTTCAAGGGCTACTGGCGCATGCCCGAGAAGACCAAGGAAGAGTTCAGCGCCGACGGCTGGTTCAAAACCGGCGACGTCGGCAAGGTGGATGAGCGCGGCTACGTGAGCATCGTGGGCCGCAGCAAGGACCTGATCATCAGCGGTGGCTACAACGTCTACCCGGCCGAGATCGAGGGCTACGTCAACGAGATGCCCGGCGTGGCCGAGAGCGCCGTGGTCGGCGTGCCGCACCCGGACTTCGGCGAAGTGGGTGTGGTGGTGGTCATCCCCAAGCCCGGTGCAAAGGTGGATGGCGACGCGGTCATCGCATCGCTCAAGAGCCAACTGGCCAACTTCAAGATTCCCAAGCGCTGCTTCGTCACCACCGAACTGCCGCGCAACACCATGGGCAAGGTGCAAAAGAACCTGCTGCGCGACCAGTACAAGGGGCTGTTCGCCTGAGCCGGCGCGGCATTGCAATGCAAAAAGGCGGCCTGGGCCGCCCTTTGCTATTTGGATGATAGCTGCTAGCGCTTGATAGCCGGGCGCTAGAGCCTGATTTGATGCTTAGCGCAGCACCAGCACCGGAATGTGCGAGTGCGTCAGCACGTGCTGCGTCTCGCTGCCCAGCAGCAGGCGCTTGATGCCCTTGCGGCCGTGCGAGGCCATCACGATCAGGTCGCACTTGTGCTTCTTGGCGGCGGCGATCACGGCTTCGGCGATCAGGTCGGACTTGGCGACCACGGTCTTCACGGTCACGCCTTCGTCGGTGCCCTGCACCTTGACCTTGTCCACCAGTTCCTGGGCCGCATCCGCCCACTGCTTCTCGATGCGCTTGATGTCCGCGGCGTCCACGGGCAGGCCGCCTTCGAAATAGCTGCGCGGATACCGGGGAACGACCTTCAAGGCGACCACCGACGCACCTGTGAGCCCCGCCAGCGAGAGCCCGCTTTCCACGGCCTTTTGCGACAGGGGGGAACCGTCGGTGGCGATCAGGATGCGTTTGTACATGTGCAGCTCCTCGTTTCGTTAAGAACGGTAAAAGCATAGAATAGTTCGTGGTCCATGTCTTAAGTCAATGAGTCCTTCGCGCAATCCGAATAGTCTTGAGGCTATGTCAAATCCTGATACCGACCCGTGGGCGTCGCCCCTCTCCACAGCTGCACCGGATGAGGTCGCGTTGCTTGATGACCCCCAGGAATGGCTGGCGTTCGGCCGTCCCTGCACCCCTGCAGGCAGCCCCTTGCCGGGTGGTGCCGCTGACCCTGCCACGGCCGACGCTGCAGCCACCGCGTGGGACTCCCATGTGGTGCTGGAGGGCATGCACTGCGCGGCCTGTGCCCTTACGATCGAAGACGCCCTGCGAGCCGTGCCGGGCGTGTTGCAGGCCGATGTGAGCGCCGCCACGCGTCGGGCCCGGGTGGTGTGGCAGCCTGGCCAAGTGAAGCCGTCGCAGTGGATGGAAGCCGTGCGCCACGCGGGTTACCGCGCCATGCCCGCCATGGATGCGTTTGCGCGCGACCAGCGCTTGCGCGAGAGCCGCCGCGCGCTGTGGCGCTGGCTGGTGGCGGGCTTTTGCATGATGCAGGTGATGATGTACGCGTGGCCCGCCTACGTGGCGCAGCCGGGCGACCTGTCGGGCGAGATGGAGCAGCTGTTGCGCTGGGCCTCATGGGTCATCACGCTGCCCATGGTGGTGTTTTCCTGCGGCCCCTTTTTTACCAGCGCGCTGCGTGACATTCGCCTGCGCCGCGTCAGCATGGACCTGCCCGTGGCGTTGGGCATGCTCATCACCTTCGTGGTCAGCATGGCGGGCACGTTCGATCCGACCGGCCCCTTTGGCCGCGAGGTCTACTACGACTCGCTGACCATGTTCGTCTTTTTCCTGCTCACGGGCCGCTGGCTGGAGTTGCGCCTGCGCGATCGCACGGCAGGGGCGCTGGAAGCCGTGATGAACCGATTGCCCGACAGCGTGGAGCGGCGGGCGGAAGACGGTAGCTTCACGCGCGTGGCCACGCGCCGTCTGCAGGCCGGCGACGTGGTGCGCGTGTTGCCGGGGGAGGCCTTTCCCGCGGATGGCCGCATCCTTTCAGGCGGTACCCAGGCCGACGAGGCGCTGCTCACCGGTGAATCCACGCCTGTGGACCGACCCGAAGGCAGCCGCGTGACGGCGGGCAGCTACAACCTGCGCGCACCGGTCACGGTGGAGGTTTTGGCGCTGGGCAGTGAGACGCGCTTTGGGCAGATCGTGTCATTGATGGAGAGCGCGTCTTTGCAAAAGCCCCGCCTGGCGCAGCTGGCGGACCGGGTGGCCCGGCCTTTCCTGGTGGCGGTATTGTTGGCCGCGGGTCTGGCGGCAGTGTGGTGGTGGCCGAGCGACCCCAGCCACGCCCTGATGGTGGCGGTGGCGGTGCTCATCGTTACGTGCCCCTGCGCGCTGTCTCTGGCCACGCCGGTCGCCATGCTGACGGCTGCGGGCACCTTGGCGCGGCGGGGCGTGCTGGTGCGCAACCTGCAAGGGCTGGAGGTGCTGGCCGCGGTGGATACGGTGGTCTTCGACAAGACGGGCACGCTGACCCGCGATGGGCTTGCGCTGCATGCCGTGCATGTGGCGCCAGGGGCCGGCTGGGGCGAGGGCGAGGCGCTGGCCCTGGCTTCGGCGCTGGCGGCGCATTCACTGCATCCCGCCTCGCGCGCGCTGGCATCCGCGGCGCAGTCTGCCGCGGCGCCCGCGGGCTGGACGGTCCATGCCGTGCAGGAGCTGCCGGGTGCAGGCCTGGTGGCCCGTGCATCGTCACCGTCACACGCCCAGGAAACGATACTGCGCCTGGGCTCTGCGGCCCATGCCCGCGTGCCCGCCGTGGACGGCGATGCGGGGCCGCAGGTCGTGCTGTC
This sequence comes from Diaphorobacter sp. J5-51, assembly GCF_001023515.1. Classification (NCBI taxonomy): domain Bacteria; kingdom Pseudomonadati; phylum Pseudomonadota; class Betaproteobacteria; order Burkholderiales; family Comamonadaceae; genus Diaphorobacter; species Diaphorobacter sp. J5-51. Next base: position 20,238 of record NZ_JSYI01000085.1, read on the forward strand.
GATGGAATGCGAAGGCGCGGCAGTGGAAATCGCGCGGTTCGTGCTGAGCGAACAACTGCGCCCCGAGGTCGCGGCGGTCGTGCGCGGGCTGCGCGCCGAAGGCGTGGCGGTCGAGCTGCTGTCCGGTGACCGGGCCGAGTCCGTGCAACGGGTGGCTGCCCAGGCGGGCATCGGCCAGGCCCGGGGAGACTGCACCCCGCAGGACAAGCTCGCGCATCTGCAGACGTTGCAGGCGCAAGGACACTATGTGGCGATGGTGGGCGACGGCCTCAATGATGGCCCGGTGCTGGCGGGGGCGCATGTGTCGTTCGCGTTTGGTCGTGCGGTGCCGCTGGCGCAGTCCCAGGCCGATTTTGTGGTGCTGGGCGACAGCCTGGCGCTGGTGCCCCAAACCGTGATGCTGGCCCGCCGCACGCTGCGCGTGGTGCGCCAGAACCTCTGGTGGGCGGCGGGCTACAACGCGCTGTGCGTGCCGCTGGCCGTGGTAGGCTGGATGCCTGCCTGGCTGGCCGGGCTGGGCATGGCGCTCAGTTCGCTGCTGGTGGTGCTGAACGCCGCGCGCCTGGCGCGGGATCTGCCTGCACTGCCGTCGCCGGGACTGGCGCAACAGCGCCCGCACGGCACGGCACCCATCGATATCACCAAGACACGGCTGGAGGCCGCCTGATGGACATTCTTTATCTGCTGATTCCGCTGTCGGTCGTTCTTGTGCTGATGATTCTGGGAGGCCTGTGGTGGGCCGTCTACCGTGGCCAATTTGAGAACGTCGATCAGGAGGGGGAGCGCATTCTGAGGGACGGTTGATGTTCGTCAATAGGCCTACTGCGAGCTTGGTTAAAACTTTTTACTGCAAATACTAGAGGTGCCCGATGGATTCTTCACAAACAAGAGTTGCGCACTACGACGACACCGTAGTGCGCCAGTTTTCTATCATGGCTGTCGTATGGGGGGTGGTCGGCATGCTGGTGGGCGTTTTCATCGCCGCCCAGCTGGCCTGGCCTGAACTTAACTTCGGCATTCCCTGGCTCAGCTACGGGCGCCTGCGCCCCTTGCACACCAACGCGGTGATTTTTGCCTTTGGCGGCTGCGCGCTGTTTGCCACCAGCTTCTACGTGGTGCAACGCACCTGCCAGGCCCGGCTGTTTGGCGGGCCGCTGGCGGCTTTTGTGTTCTGGGGCTGGCAGCTGGTCATCGTGGCGGCAGCCATCAGCCTGCCGCTGGGCTTCAACCAGGTCAAGGAATACGCCGAGCTGGAGTGGCCGATCGACATCCTGATCACCGTCGTCTGGGTGGCCTACGCCATTGTGTTTTTCGGCACCATCGGCGTCCGCAAGGTCAAGCACATCTACGTGGCCAACTGGTTCTTTGGCGCCTACATCCTGGCCATCGCGCTGCTGCACATCGTCAACAACGTGGCGATTCCGGCGGGCTTCATGAAGAGCTACTCGGCCTATGCGGGCGTGCAGGACGCCATGGTGCAGTGGTGGTACGGCCACAATGCCGTGGGCTTTCTGCTGACGGCGGGTTTCCTCGGGATGATGTACTACTTCATCCCCAAGCAGGCAGGCCGTCCGGTGTATAGCTACCGCCTGTCCATCGTGCACTTCTGGGCCCTGATCTTCACCTACATGTGGGCCGGCCCGCACCACCTGCACTACACCGCGCTGCCCGACTGGACGCAGTCCGTGGGCATGGTGTTCTCGCTCATCCTGCTGGCTCCCAGCTGGGGCGGCATGATCAACGGCATCATGACGCTGTCGGGCGCATGGCACAAGCTGCGTGACGACCCCATCCTGCGCTTCCTGATCGTGTCGCTGTCGTTCTACGGCATGTCCACGTTCGAGGGCCCGATGATGTCCATCAAGACCGTCAACGCCCTGAGCCACTACACCGACTGGACCGTCGGCCACGTGCACTCCGGCGCGTTGGGCTGGGTGGGCCTGATCTCTATGGGTTCGCTGTACTACCTGGTGCCCCGCTTGTTCGGCAAGGACAAGATGCACTCCGTCAAGGCGATCGAGCTGCACTTCTGGATGGCGACCATCGGCATCGTGCTGTACATCGCCGCGATGTGGATTGCCGGTGTGATGCAGGGCCTGATGTGGCGCGCCATCAACCCCGACGGCACACTGACCTACACCTTCGTTGAAAGCGTGAAGGCGACCTATCCCTTCTACGTGATCCGTGTGTCCGGTGGCCTGCTGTACCTGGGCGGGATGATCGTGATGGCATGGAATGTGTGGATGACTGCGATCTCCGGCCGTTCGGTCAAGGTGGCAATCCCTGCCGTGAACGCGGCACACGCCTGAGTCCGAAGGAGCTTTACCCATGTCCAACAACAACACATCTGCTTCGACCGGCTTCACCCACGAAAAGGTGGAAACCAACAACTTCCTGATGATCGTGCTGATCCTGATCGTGATCGCCATTGGTGGTCTGGTCGAGATCGTGCCCCTGTTCTTCCAGAAGTCCACGACCGAGGCGGTCAAGGGTGTGGAGCCCTACAACGCCATGCAGCTGGTGGGGCGCGACATCTACATCCGTGAGGGCTGCTACAACTGCCACACGCAGATGATCCGCCCCTTCCGCGCTGAGACCCTGCGCTACGGCCACTATTCGGTGGCGGGCGAGTTCGTCTATGACCACCCCTTCCAGTGGGGCAGCAAGCGCACCGGGCCTGACCTGCACCGCGTGGGCGGCAAGTACAGCGACGAGTGGCACCGCATCCACCTCGTCAACCCGCGCGACGTGGTGCCCGAGTCCAACATGCCCGCCTATCCCTGGCTGGAGAAAAACGCGGTGGACCCCGCCAGCGTGGCACCGCGCATGAAGGCGCTGCGCACCGTGGGCGTGCCTTACACCGACGAGCAGATCGCCAAGGCCGGTGACGAGGTGAAGGGCAAGACCGAGATGGAAGCCCTGATTGCCTACCTGCAGGTCATGGGCCGTGCGCTCAAGTAAGCCCGACAACCGTTAGCCAAGGAGAAACACCATGGACGTTACTTCCATGCGCATTGTCGTCACGCTGGCTTCGATGGCCTGTTTTGTCGGTATCTGGGTTTGGGCCTACAGCGCCCGCAACAAGACCCGGTTCGATGAGGCGGAGCAGCTGCCGTTTGATCAAGATTGACCCCCACCAGAACGAGAACACCTCATGAGTGATTTCACCAGCAACTTCTGGTCGCTCTTTGTGACCACGCTGACCTTGGTTGGCATCGTCGGCTGCGGCATCCTGCTGTGGATGACCGGCCGTAAGAAGGTTTCGGCCACGGCCGACAACACCACGGGCCACGTCTGGGACGAGGATTTGGTCGAAATGAACAACCCCCTGCCGCGCTGGTGGGTGTGGCTGTTCGTCATCACCATCGTCTTTGGCCTGGGCTACCTGGCGGCGTACCCCGGCCTGGGCACCTATGCGGGCAAGCTGGGCTGGACCCAGCTGGGCGAGTACGAGGCCGAGATGAACAAGGCCAAGACCGAGCTGGAGCCGCTGTATGCGCGCTTTTCGGCCATGAAGCCTGAAGACATGGCCAAGGACCCGCAGGCCATGGCCATTGGCGAGCGCCTGTTCATGAACAACTGCGCGCAGTGTCATGGTTCCGATGCCCGCGGCAGCAAGGGCTTCCCCAATCTGGCCGATGCCGATTGGCTGCATGGCGGAACCCCCGAGAAGATCCGCGAGACGATCGAGAAGGGCCGTGTCGGCAACATGCCTCCGCTGGCCGCCGCTGTGGGCTCGCCCGAAGACGTGCGCAACCTGTCGCACTACGTGCTGAGCCTGTCGGGCAGCCCGCACGACTCGCTGCGCGCCTCGCTGGGCAAGTCCAAGTTTGGCGTCTGCGCTGCCTGCCACGGCATGGACGGCAAGGGCAACCAGGCCCTGGGCGCGCCCAACCTGACCGATGACATCTGGCTGCACGGCTGGGGCGAGGCCACGATCACCGCCATGATCAACAACGGCAAGGTCAACGAAATGCCCGCCCAGGCCGGCAAGCTGACCGAGGCGCAGATTGGGGTGCTGTCGGCCTATGTCTGGGGTCTTTCCGGGCGTCAGCAGGCGGCGGCGCAGTAACGCTGTAACCTGACACTTGTAGAGCACTGCACCTTCACCATGACATCATCCAGCGAGAAGCCCCCGCGCAAGGTCATTCCCATCACGCCGGTCGCCGCCGGGGATTCGTCCCAGGCGGAGATGGTGTCGCTGTACGAGGCGCAGAAAAAGATCTACCCGCGCTCCATCAGCGGCCTGCTCTCGCGCTGGCGCTGGGCCATGGTGTTCCTCACGCAGCTGGTCTTTTATGGCCTGCCATGGCTGGAATGGGGGCAGCGCCAGATGGTCCTTTTTGACCTGGGTGCGCGGCGGTTTTACATCTTCGGGCTGGTTCTTTACCCGCAGGATTTCATCTACCTCACGGGCCTGCTCATCATCTCGGCGCTGGCGTTGTTCCTGTTCACGGCGGTGGCAGGGCGGCTGTGGTGCGGCTTTACCTGCCCGCAAACGGTCTATACCGAAATGTTCATGTGGATCGAGCACAAGATCGAAGGCGATCGCAGTGCCCGCCTGCGCCTGGACCATGGCCCCTGGACCTTTGAAAAAATCCGCAAGAAATTCCTCAAGCAGGTGGTGTGGATTGCGGTGGCGCTGTGGACGGGCTTCACCTTCGTGGGCTACTTCGTGCCCATCCGCGAGCTGGGCGCCGAGCTGCTGGCCTTGCAGGGCGGCTGGCAGATCTTCTGGGTGCTGTTCTACGGCTTTGCCACTTACGGCAACGCGGGCTACATGCGTGAGCAGGTCTGCAAGCACATGTGCCCCTATGCGCGCTTTCAAAGCGCCATGTTCGACCGCGACACCCTGATCGTCAGCTACGACCCCGAGCGCGGCGAGCCCCGAGCCCCGCGCAAGAAGGACATCGACTACAAGGCCCAGGGGCTGGGCGACTGCATCGACTGCACGCTGTGCGTGCAGGTCTGCCCCGTGGGCATCGACATCCGCGATGGCCTGCAGTACGAGTGCATTGGCTGCGGCCTGTGCGTGGATGCCTGCAACACCGTGATGGACAAGATGCAGTACCCGCGCGGGCTGATCCGTTTTTCTACGCAGAACGGTGTGGCCAAGCGCTGGAGCCAGTCGCAGATGCTGCGGCGCGTGCTGCGGCCCCGCGTGCTGATCTACACCGCCGTGCTGGTGGCGCTGTGCGTGGCCATGCTGGCCAGCCTGGTCACGCGCACACCGCTGAAGGTGGACGTGGTGCGGGACCGCGCTGCGCTCTCGCGCATCGTGGCAGGTGGCAAGCTGGAGAACATTTACCGGCTGCAGATCATGAATGCCACCGAAGGCCCCCAGCGCTACCGCATCAGCGCACGCGGGCTTGAGGGGCTCGCTGTGGCCTCGGACGCCGAGGTCGAGATTGCCGCCGCCGAGTCCCGCTGGGTGGCGGTGCGGCTGCAGATACCGTATGGCACGGTGCCGCCGGGCTCGCACGCGGTGCAGTTTGATGTGCAGGCCCTGGGCAGCGCCGCCCATGTGACGGAAAAGTCCGTGTTCCTGGTGCCGCGCTGAGCCTGTTTTTTTTGCCACTGATTACCAGGAGTTCACCCCGCCATGCCTGCAAGCCCTACTCTGGAGACCACGCCTGAGCCGTGGTGGAAGTTTGGCCATGTCTGGCTCGTCATTGCCGGGCCGGTCATCGTCATCATTGCGGGCTTTGTCACCCTGTGGCTGGCCGTGTCGCGGCCCGACCCGGTGGTGGCCGAGGACTATTACCGCCAGGGTATCGAGATCAACAAGACGCTCGAAAACCCCGAAAAAAGCCTGGCCCCGGCCATGAAGGGCCGCAACCACGCGGCCACGCCCGTGCAGGACCAGCCGCGCTGAGCGCGCCCCCGGCAGGAGACCGCAAGCATGTGGACGCAACGACTGATGTGGATTGTCTGGCCCGCCTTTTTGACGGCGTGCGTGCTGGAGATGCTGGTGTTTGCCATGGTGGACCCGGAGGACCTGCACTGGTTTGGCCAGCCGCTGGCGCTGTCGCGCCTGGGCGTCTATACCGTGGCGTTCTTTGTGTTCTGGGCGGTGTCCATGGGCTCTGGCGCGCTGACCGCGCTGCTGGCGATGTCGTCGCGGGAGCTGAACCGCGACCAGGTGCCGGGCGACGACGACCCGACCGCCTGAGCCTGTCCCTGAGCCTGTCCCTGAGCCTGTCCCTGAGTCTGCCTTAGTGGCAGGCCTGCTGGCTGTTCACGATGCCCTTGAGCGCATCCGTATCCAGTATGCGCACGTGGCGCTGCTTGACTTCGACAATGCCTTCTTCCACGAACTTGGAAAACGTGCGGCTGACGGTTTCCAGTTTCAATCCCAGGTAGCTGCCGATCTCTTCGCGTGTCATGCGCAGCACCAATTCGGATTGTGAGAAACCCCGGGCATGCAAGCGTTGTACGAGATTCAACAGGAATGCGGCAAGGCGTTCCTCGGCACGCATACTCCCCAGCAACAGCATGACCCCATGCTCGCGAACAATCTCGCGGCTCATGATCTTGTGCACATGGTGCTGTAGTGCCGTTACTTCGCGCGACAACTCTTCAATACGATCGAAAGGCATGACGCATACTTCGGCGTCTTCAAGCGCTACCGCATCGCAAGTGTGACGGTCGCTCACGATGCCATCCAGGCCGATGATCTCGCCCGCCATTTGAAAACCCGTCACTTGGTCGCGACCGTCTTCGGTGGCGACACAGGTCTTGAAGAATCCGGTGCGGATGGCAAAAAGGGATGTGAAGGGTTCACCGTTCCGGAAAAGCGTGCCGCCACGCTTGATCTTGCGTCGTACAGCAACAATGTCATCGATGCGCTTGAGTTGCTGGTCGTCCAGACCCACGGGCATGCACAGCTCACGCAGATTGCAGTTTGAGCAGGCAACTTTGATGGTCTGGAGATTCGTATGCATGGGAACCCTGTTCATGGCTTGAGCTTACCTCTGAACGGCTGGGAGACATGGAATGCCGTAGGCCGTTGGACGACTTTGAGCCGAAGTCAAATTGTCGCCACAAGGACCTTATGGGCGCTTGATCAACGTCAAGGACTCATGGGGGACTCTACGGCACAGTGATGTGAAAGTGCAAGGAATCCCGTCATGACCGTTGTTACAACAGAGCTCCTGCGTCGCTTTGACGTTCCAGGGCCGCGCTACACCTCTTATCCGACTGCTGATCGCTTTGTCGAAGCCTTTGGAGAGCGGGAATACATTCTTGCGCTGCAGCAGCGTCGCGTGGGTTCGGTAGCCAAGGCGATGCCTTTGTCGCTTTATGTCCACATCCCGTTTTGTGAATCGCTGTGCTATTACTGCGCGTGTAACAAGATCATTACTCGGCATCCAGAGCGGGCAGAGGTCTACTTGCGTTACCTCAGCCGTGAAATCGACCTGCATACGGCGCACTGCGGTGTGGGTCAGCATGTGAGCCAGCTGCATTTCGGCGGAGGCACGCCTACTTTTCTGACGGATGACGGTTTGCGCGAACTGATGGGCATGCTGAGGCGCAGTTTCGTCCTCGTTCCGGGGGGGGAGTACTCCATAGAAGTGGACCCTCGGACCGTGGATGAAGCGCGGCTGGGATTGTTGGCGGAGCTGGGTTTCAATCGCCTGAGCTTTGGCGTGCAGGATTTCGACCCTGAAGTACAAAAGGCCGTGCACCGCATTCAGCCTGCCGAAAAGGTGTTCGCGTTGGTCGATGCGGCTCGGAAGCTCGGGTTTGAATCGGTGAACGTGGATTTGATCTACGGGCTGCCGCGCCAGACACCGGAGTCGTTTGATCGCACCTTGGAGCAGGTAGCCGAGCTGCGGCCAGACCGGATCGCGCTGTATGCGTACGCTCACTTGCCAGAACGCTTCAAATCGCAGCGACGCATCATCACGGCCGAGTTGCCCATGGCTTCGGCCAAGGTGTCCATGTTGGCCCGGTCACTTGATGTGTTCCAAGAAGCCGGCTACGTCTACGTGGGCATGGACCATTTTGCGCTGCCAGACGATGCGCTGGCGGTGGCCAAGCGGCAAGGCAGGCTGCACCGCAACTTCCAAGGCTATAGCACGCAGCCCGATTGCGACCTGATTGGTCTGGGCGTTTCTGCCATCGGGCGCGTGGGCGCTACTTACAGCCAAAACGTGAAAACGCTGGACGAGTATTACGACTGCATTAACCAGGGGCATTTGCCTGTGGTGCGCGGGCTGGCGTTGACCAAGGACGACTTGGTGCGTCGCGCAGTCATCATGGCGTTGATGTGCCAAGGTGAGTTGCTGTTTGAGCCGTTGGAACAGTCTTGGCTGATTGATTTCCGCAGTTATTTCGATGCGGAATTACAGCAACTGCAAGAAATGGCGGCTCAGGGCTTGGTGAAAATCAGTGATGAGGGCGTTGAAGTTACGCCCATGGGGTGGTATTTCGTGCGCGGCGTGGCCATGGTGTTCGACAAGTATCTACAGGCTGACCGCAACCGCGCTCGCTTTTCCCGGATTATTTGACCCATGCTGTGGACGCTGGCCACGACGGCCTTCCTGATGGGGTTGATGGGAGGGGCACACTGTTTGGCGATGTGTTCTGTTCCCTGCGCGGCGCTTACGGGGCTGGGTGGCACGCCGGACGCCACCCACACCATTCAATGGGCGTCCCGTCGCGGAATCTTCCAACGGGTAGCGCAGTTTCACGTGGGGCGCCTGATCGGTTACGGCGCCGCAGGGGCGGTGGTTGCGCTGGCCATGGAGCAACTCGCATGGCTGGGGCAAAGCACCTCGGCATTGCGCCCCCTTTGGACGCTGATGCACGTGCTCATCCTCGCGTGGGGCGGGATGATGATGGTGCAAGCGCAGCAGCCGTTGTGGGTTGAGCGGGCGGGGCGTGCTGCCTGGGCGAAGGTCAAGCCCTTGGTCTCTCGGCCTGGCGGGCTCCTGACCGCGGGTGTGGCCTGGGCGCTCCTGCCATGCGGCCTGCTGTATACCGCACTGTTGACTGCCGCACTCAGCGGAAGCGTGCTCCGCGGAGCCTTGTGCATGGTCCTGTTTGGCGTGGGAAGCGGTGTATGGCTGGTGCTGGGACCGTGGACATTTGGCCGCATTCGCGCTTGGATCGGCGTGAAGGGTGGGGCGTGGGTGTCTCGGCTGGCAGGTGGCGTGCTTTTTTCCCTGGGTGCATGGGCGCTATGGATGGAGGTTGTCCATGGGCAGCCGGCGCCGTGGTGCGTGCCCTGAAAACAGCGTTTTTTGGAACCACAGCGGCTCTGCGAAGCATGCCGTGGCAAGCGAATGGTGCAAACCGAGACGCTCAGGCGTGACGTATCGCTGTCAGATCTCTACCAGCGGAAGTGACGAGTCTGTTCTCATCGACGTGGAGAAATCCAGCTACGCATCGCTGCCTTACTGGATGCGCCATCGTGCGTATGAGGGCGCGCTGCGTGTCGGCGTGATTGCCGAAGGACTGGGAAACGCCCGAACCACGCCAGGATATTTGCCATCGGTGCGACGACTACCAAGGTCTGCTCTGTGCCTTGCAGATGGGTGGGTTGCGCGCGCTGGCCGCGGAGCGCCGGATTTTCTGAGCAGGTATTGAGGTCACTGGCACTCACCCGGAGCGAGGGCGCAAGCGATTACCGGAGAAAAGGTGTCTGCGAATGCCGCCGGACCGGCATCCTGAACCGGGGGTTCAGGTGGGCGAGGGCAGCCAGGCGTTGGGTTCATCTGACGCGAGATGATCACGCTCACCGGGCGATGTACCAAGCCCGTGCTCAATGAGCATTGGTTCAAGGAAATATAAAGCCCGGCAGCACCGCAGACATGTTCATTGTAGTGGGCTGCCCGTGTGCGGCCAGGGGCCAGGCTTTTGCCGTAATGGTTATAGGAGGCGCCCATCCTCGCCCAGCGCCTCGTCCAGGCGCAGGAGCAACTGCTGCACGCGCTCATCGCTGTCGTGCACGTGCGGCGCGACCGGGGTGGGGGCCATGCGCGCAGGGGCTGAGGCGGCTGCCAAATCGGCGGCTTCGCGGTCGGCGATCTCGAAAGCCAGGTTGAGGGCCGCCAGCACGGCGATGCGCTCGCGCGCGCGTACTTTGCCCGCGTCACGGATGCGCGTCATGGCGGTATCCACGCGCTCGACCGCCTCCAGCAGGCGCGACTCCTGGCCGTCCGGGCAGGCCAGGAGATAGCTTTGCTGGAGGATCTGTACCTCGATCTGCTTCATGGCGCGTCTTTCGTCTCGGCAGTGCCGGGGAGTTCGGGCTCGGCAGGCAGGCGGTCCAGCAATGCGTTCACGCGGGCACGGGCCGCCTGCAGGCGGGATTGGAGGGAATCGCGCTCCTGGGTGAGCGCCGCGACCTGTTGCGCCAACAGGGCATTGGTGCGCTGCAACTCGGCATGGCGCAGCAGCAGCCGCTCAACGCGCTCGGCGATCTGGTCGATGGAAGAGGGGGAGGCCATACGCTGCCGATTGTAGGGATCGGCGTGCGAACCATCGTAAAATTGCGCAGTTGGTGCTAGCGGCGTGGTTCACATGCCGCAGTTCAACGGGAAGCAGGGAGGGGCCCTCCGCCATGGAGTGCGTCCTGTGCCTGCGCTGCCCCCGCAACGGTCAGCGGATGAGCCGTACTTCGGCTCCCTCTTCATTGACAAGCCACTGAGCGCCTTGAACAAGCGTTTGGGAAGGCGATGCAGAGCGTTCCGCCAGCCCGGATACCGGCCAACGAGGTGGCTCCGCGTTTCCTTTTGTGAAACCTGGGCCGTTATGCCCAGGTGCCGACGGGGAGGTCGGCCGTGGCGATCTCTCTGTTTGCCCCACATGACAAACACCCGTCCGTTCAATGTGCGCTTGAGTGCGCTTTCCGTGCACGCGCGCGTCGCCGTGCTGCCGCTGGCGCTGGCCGCCGCTTTCCCCGCCGTGTCCCAGACCCTGCTGGCCCAGGCAGCCACAGAACCCCAACTGCGTGAAACCGTCATCACGGCAACCCGCGTGGCCCGGCCGCTGGCCGACATCGTGTCCGATGTGTCCGTCATCGACCGTGAAACCATCGAGGCCAGCGGCGCGGTAGGCGTCATTGACGTGATCTCGCGCCTGCCAGGCGTGCAGATCACGCGCAATGGCGGCCAGGGCAGCAGTGGCAGCGTCTACCTGCGCGGCGCGGAGTCGCGCTTTACCGCCGTGTACCTGGACGGCGTGCGCCTGGACTCGCAATCCACCGGCGGCGTGGTGTGGGAGCAAATCCCGTTGTCGCAGATCGACCGCATCGAGGTCGTGCGCGGGCCAGCGGCTGCTGTGTACGGCTCGGATGCCATGGGAGGCGTGATCCAGCTCTTCACCAAAAGGGGTGAGGGTGCGCCGGCGCCCTACGTGGGCGTGGGCCTGGGCAACCAGGGCACGCGGACGGTGCAGGCCGGCGTGAGTGGCGGCACCGAGCAGGTGGACTATGCGCTGGGGCTGTCGCATGAGCGCGCCGATGGCTTCAGTGCCCGCGTAGGCTCCGCCTACAACCCGGACAAAGACGGCTACCGCCGCACCTCTGCCAATGCCCGACTGGGCGTGCAGTTCGACACGACCCATCGCCTGGAGGGCACGCTGCTGGCCAGCAACCTCAACTCGCAGTACGACGGCAGCAAAACGGCCGACGACCGCAATCACCACCAATTGCGCACGGCCAGCCTGGCATGGCTGGCCAAGTGGAGCGACGTGTACAGCACGCGCTTGCAGGTCACGCGGGGGCAGAGTGAATACAGCACCCGGCCCAACTTCTACATGACCGAGACCACGCTGCACAATTACCTGCTGCAAAACGAGTGGCGCCTGGGCGCGCATCTGTTCACAGCCGCGCTGGAGCGCCGCGAGGACGAACTGCACAACCCCGCCACCGAGTTCGTGGGCGACCTCCGGCGTGACCGCTCACAGAACGCGCTCGCGCTGGGCTATGGCCTGAACCAGGGCGCCCATACGCTGCAGGCCAACCTGCGCTATGACGACGACAGCGAGTTCGGCGGCAAAAGCACGGGCAGCCTGTCCTATGGCTACGCCATTACGCCGCAGTGGCGCGTCACCGCAGCGGCCGGCACGTCCTTCCGTGCACCCACGCTCTACCACCGCTTCAGCGAATACGGCGCGCCCGACCTGCAGCCCGAGAAGGGGCGCAACGTGGAGCTGGGCGCGCGGTGGACGCAAGGAGAGAGCAGCGTGGGTGTCGTGGCGTACCGCAACCGCGTCAGCAACCTCATCAATTTCGGCGCCGCGGGCCGCTGTGATTCCAGCTTCGGCTGCTACGAGAACGTGGGCCGCGCCGAGTACAAGGGCGTGACGCTGTCGGCCGCGCACCGCATCGCGGGCGTGTCGCTGCATGGCTCCATCGACTGGCAGAACCCGCGTAACCTGGACAGCGGCAAACTGCTGGCGCGCCGTGCCAAGCGCTACGCCACGCTGGGTGCCGACACCTTGGTGGCAGGCTGGACGCTGGGGGCAGAGCTCTACGCATCTGCGCGCCGGTACGACAACGCGGCCAACACCAACGTACTGGGCGGCTACACCACGCTCAACCTCTACACCAGCAAGCGCGTGGCGCGCAACGTGACGCTGCTGGCCCGCGTCGACAACCTGGCCGACAAGGACTACCAGTTGGCGCGCACCTACGCCACCGGCGGCCGCACGTTCTACGTGGGCCTGAAGTGGGCGCCGCAGTAACGTCATCACCGACTGCCACACCATGAGCCGCTGTCCCGCCCTGGTCATCGCCGCGCCCGCCTCTGGGCAGGGCAAGACTACCGTCACCGCCGCTTTGGCGCGCCTGCACACACGCCAAGGCCGGCGCGTGCGGGTGTTCAAGTGTGGGCCCGACTTCCTGGACCCGCACTGGCACCAATTGGCCAGCGGCGCCCCCGTGCACCAGCTCGATCTGTGGATGACCGGCGCGGCAGATTGCGCGCAGCGCCTGCGCGCCGCGGCGGCCGAAGCAGACCTGCTGCTCATCGAAGGGGTGATGGGATTGTTCGACGGCGAGCACAGCGTGGGCGACCTGGCGCAGCGCTTTGGCATACCGGTGCTTGCGGTGGTGGATGCCTCTGCCATGGGGGGCACGCTGGGCGCCATCGTGCATGGGCTGCGGCACTACCGTGCGGGCTTGCCATGGGCCGGTGTCTTGGCCAACCGCGTGGCGGGCGACCGCCATGCGCAGATGCTGCGGGACGGCTTGGCCGACGCTGCGGACTGGCTGGGTGCGCTGCCACGGGTCGTGGGTGACGCTGCGGGCGGCAGGGAGCCTGGTGGCCTTCTGCCCGAGCGGCACCTGGGACTGGTGGCAGCGCACGAACTGCCCGATGCCCTGCAGCGGCTGGACGCCGTGGCCGATGCGCTGGCCGGCACGCCCCTGGGCCGCATGTCCGCCGCGGACCTGCAGCGCTGGGCAGTGGACTTCGGCGGCACGCCCGTGGGCGGTGCCGCCATCACGCCGCTGCTGGCCGGCCGCACCGTGGCCGTGGCGGCGGATGAGGCTTTCTGCTTCATCTACGAAGCCAACATCGATACCCTGCAGCAGCTGGGCGCGCGCGTGGTGCGCTTTTCGCCGCTGCGCGACGCTGCGCTGCCAGCCTGCGACGCGCTGTGGCTGCCCGGCGGCTACCCCGAGCTGCACGCCGATGCGCTGGCCGCCAATACGGCCATGCGCGACAGCCTGCAGGCGCACGTGGCGGCGGGTCGGCCCGTGTGGGCGGAGTGCGGCGGCATGATGGCGCTGCTGGAGTCCATCACCCTGGCCGACGGGCGCCGCGTGCCCCTGTGGGGGCTGCTACCGGGTCATGCCACCATGCAGCGGCGCCTGGCCGCGCTGGGGCCGCGCGCGCTGCGCATGGGCACGCATGAGTTGCGCGGCCACACCTTTCACTACTCGGTCACCGACAGCCCGGCCGCCGTGTGCGCACGCGCCCAGCGTCCGGACCCTGCAGGGGCACCGGACGACGGTGAAGCCGTGTACCGCCACGGCAGCATCCACGCGAGCTACTTTCACGCATGGTTTGCGTCCAGCCCGCAGGCGACCGCAGCCTTGCTGGGCGCGGAGGCGGGGCCATGAACGCGGCGCCGCAGACCACCATCGCCCGCAGTGAACTCATCCTGGGTGGACAAAAGAGCGGCAAGTCGCGCCGCGCCGAACTGCTGGCGCGCCAGTGGCTGCAGGCCGCGCCGGCACACCGCGCGCTGCTGCTGGCCACCGGCCAGCCGTGGGACGACGAGATGCGTGCGCGCATTGCCCGCCACCAGCGCGAGCGTGCCGAGCGTGTGCCCGGCCTGCAGACCGTGGAAGAGCCGCGCGATCTGGCCCACGCCCTGGCGTGCCACAGCACCCCACAGACCCTGATCGTCGTGGACTGCCTCACCCTGTGGCTCACCAACTGGCTCATGCCGGCCGACCCCCAAGATGTAGAGCAAAAACAGCCTCTAGCGCCCGATTGGCAAGCGCAGGCAGCTCACTTTTTTGAAGCGTTGACGCACGCGCCCGGCCCCGTGGTGCTGGTGGGCAACGAGATCGGCCTGGGCGTGATCCCCCTGGGGCGCGAAGTGCGCGCCTTCGTGGACGCGCTGGGCGCCCTGAACCAGCGCGCGGCGGCAGCCTGCCAGCGCGTCACGCTGATGGCGGCGGGCCTGCCGCTTGCCCTGAAGGACGCACCATGATGCCTCTTCGCTGGCGCCGCCAGCTTGCTGCCGCCGGCTGGCTGCTGGGCCTGCTGCTGGCCTTGCCCAGCGTCCACGCAGTAACCATCACCGACGACCGGGGCCGCGCGCTGCGATTCGACCAGCCGCCCCAGCGCATCGTGAGCCTGCTGCCGTCGCTGACCGAGAGCGTGTGCGAGCTGCAGCGCTGTGAGCGCCTGGTGGGGGTGGACCGCTACTCCAACTGGCCCGCGTCCGTGCGGCGCCTGCCCCAGGTGGGCGGCGGGCTGGACCCGAACATCGAGGCCATCGTCGCGCTGCGCCCGGACGTGGTACTGCTGTCCGTCAGCAGCCGCGTCAGCGACCGGCTGGAGGCGCTGGGCGTGAAGGTGCTGGCGCTGGACCACAAGACCCATGCGGACGTGCGCCGCGTGCTGGGGGTGCTGGGTGAACTGCTGGCCGTTCCGCCGGAGCACGGCGCGGAGCGCGTGTGGCGCGTGATCGATGCCGCCGTGCAGGCCGCCGCGCAGTCGCTGCCGCAGCGCGCGCGCGGGGCGCGGGTGTTCTTCGAGGTCAGCCGCGGCCCCTATGCGGCGGGGGCCAGTTCGTTCATCGGCGAGACGCTGGTGCGCCTGGGCGCGCGCAACGTGGTCCCGCCCGAGCTGGGGCCCTTTCCGCGCCTCAATCCCGAGTTCGTCCTGCGCGCACAGCCCGACGTACTGATGGTGGCGAACCGCAGCATGCAGCCCATGACCCAATACCCAGGGTGGAACCACCTGGCCGCGGTCAAGGCGGGCCGCGTGTGCGACTTCGGCCCCGAACTGTCAGACGTGGTGGTGCGCCCCGGCCCGCGCATGGCCGAGGCCGCGCGCATCATGGCCCGTTGCCTGGCGGAGAAGTACGAATGAGCGCGCGCCTCCCGCAGCCCTCTACCATGGTGGCGACCACCGCCATGCCAGCCACCTATGCCACCTCCTTGCACCCCGACGCCAGCGGCCGCCGCGCGCGCTGGCTGGGCCTGTGGCTGCTGGCCGCCAGCGTGGCCCTGCTGCTGCTCGGCGCCAGCGTCGGCAGCACGGGCTTTGGCAGCTTGCTGAACCTGCGCGGCGACCCGCTGGCGCAGCAGATCGTGTGGGACATCCGCCTGCCGCGCACGCTGGGCGCATGGCTGGCCGGAGCGCTGCTGGGGCTGGCGGGCGCCATTGCCCAGGGGCTCTTTCGCAACCCGCTGGCCGACCCGTACCTGCTGGGCAGCGCGTCGGGCGCGGCGCTGGGCGGCGCCGTGGCCATGGCCGTTCTGGGTGTGTCGCCCAGCACGGCGAGTTGGCTGGCGCGACTGGGCGTGACGGGCTTGGCCTTCGCGGGTGCTGCGGGCGCCGTGCTGCTGACGCTGGTGTTGGCCCGTGGTGTGCAACACACGCTACGCCTGCTGCTGGCGGGCGTAATCGTGGGCGTGGTGCTTGGCGCTGCGCGCGACCTGATCCAGGTGGCGCAGCCCGCCATTCTGGAGCCGATGCAGGTCTTCACCATGGGCAGTTCGGCCTTCGTGGGCTGGCAGGCCTGCGCCATCATGGCTGGCGGCTGGCTGCTGTGTGCCGCCACGGCCTGGGCGTTGTCGCGCCTGCTGGACGGGTTGATGCTGGGCGAAGCCACGGCCGCCAGCCTGGGCCTGCCCATCGTGCCCATGCGCGCTGGGCTGGTGCTGGCGCTGGCCCTGGCCACCGGCACGGCCGTGGCGCACACCGGGCTGATTGCCTTCGTCGGGCTGGCGGCGCCGCACCTCGTGCGATCGATTGCGCGCGTCACCCACCAGTGGCACGTATGGCTGTCCAGCCTGATGGGCGCGGTGCTGCTGCTGGCCGCCGACATCCTGGCGCGTTGGGTGGTGGCGCCGCAGGAACTGCCCGTGGGCGTGCTCACCGCCGCGCTGGGCGGCAGCTACCTGCTGTGGCTCATGCACCGCCGGGTGCTGGGAAGCTCGCTATGAAGAACATAGCTGTTAGCGCACGCCAGATAAGCGCCAGCATCGCAAATGCCTCTATGTTGCGCGGCATTGACCTGGACCTGCCCGCTGGCCGCTGGACCAGCGTGGTCGGCCCCAATGGTGCGGGCAAGTCCACGCTGCTCAAGGTGCTGGCAGGCCTGCTGCGCCATGCGCGTGTGCAAGGACGGGTGCAGTTGCTGGGCCGCGCGCTGGCCGACATTCCCCCGCGCGAGCGCGCCCGCCAACTGGCCTGGCTGGGCCAGAACGAGTCCGCCGCCGAAGACCTGCCCGCCTACGACGTGGCCATGCTCGGCCGCCTGCCGCACCGTGCCTGGATGGCGCCGGCCAGCGATGCCGACCATGCCGCCGTGCAGCAGGCGCTGCACACTACACAGGCGTGGGACTGGCGCGACCGTCCGCTGTCGGAACTGTCGGGAGGCGAGCGCCAGCGCGTGCTGCTGGCGCGCGCGCTGGCCGTGCAGGCGCCGGTGCTGCTCATGGACGAACCCCTGGCCAACCTGGACCCGCCGCACCAGACCGATTGGCTGCACACCGTGCGCGACCTGGTGGGGCAGGGCGGTACCGTGGTCAGCGTGCTGCACGAGGTATCCATCGCGCTGCAGGCCGACGACATGCTCATCATGGCCGCCGGCGGCGTGGTGCACCACGGGCCATGCCAGAGCACGGCCACGCACGCCGCGCTGGAGCAGGTGTTCGAGCGGCGCATCCAGGTGCGCGAGATCGACGGCCTGTGGGTGGCGCTGCCCCGCATGGAGCGGTGAACGCGCTGCGCCCCTTTTCCCTTGAACCCCTTGCGGCCGGCGGCCGGCCGCAGAGGGCATGGAGTGTGAACGCATGAATTTGGACGCCGGTTTTGCCCAGATCGCGCAGGTGCTGCTGTGGCCCGTGCCCGTGCGGGTGGCACTGGCCTTTCTCCGTGCCCTGTGGATGCGCGGCGCCATGCGCATGCAAGCCTGGCAGCGCTGGCGCCTGCCGCATCACCGTTCGCTGCGCGTGGCGCCGGGGCTGCCGATGGAGGAGCTGGCGCTGCAGTTGGTGCGCCACATGCGGCCTTCCAGGCGCGGCGTGCTCCATCGTTTCCCGTGACGGCTTGTTTTCCCCAGACTTCTTCTTGAGGCATTGCATGCAGATTGAAACTCCCCCCACCGAGAAACGCTACGACAAGGCCGAAGGCGAGCGCCGGGGCCTGGTCATCGTCAACACCGGCGACGGCAAGGGCAAGAGCACGGCGGCCTTCGGCCTGGCGCTGCGCGCGCATGGCCGGGGCAAGGCCGTGAAGGTCTTCCAGTTCATGAAGGTGCCCGGCGCCCGCTTTGGCGAGCACCGCATGTTCGAGCAGATCGGCCTGTCCATCGAAGGCCTGGGGGACGGCTTCAGTTGGAAGAGCAAGGACTTGGACCACTCCGCCCAACTGGCGCGCGACGGCTGGGCCAAGGCCCGTGCGGCCATCCTGTCGGGCGAGAACTTCCTCGTTGTGCTCGACGAAATCACCTATCCCCTGATCTATGGCTGGCTGCCACTGCAGGAGGTGCTGGACACCCTGGCGGCGCGGCCCAAGGACGTGCACGTATGCCTGACGGGCCGCCGCTGCCCCGAGGAAATCATCGCCATCGCCGACACGGTGACGGAGATGAAGCTCATCAAGCATGCGTTCCAGGCGGGCATTCCCGCGCAGCGCGGCATCGAGGACTAAAGGGGGCGCCGCGCCATGCTGTATGCGCAGACCATGCCTACCCCGCTGGGCGAGATGCTGGCCGTGGCTTCAGACCGGGGGCTGTGTCTGCTGGAGTTCGTGGGGCAGCCGGGTGTGGAGCGTGAGTTGGCCCAGGTGCAGGCTGCTCGCGGTGACGTCCTGCAGGAGAAGGGCAATGCGGTCACCGTGCTGCTGGCCAGTGAGTTGGCGGAATACTTCGGGCGCCGCCGCCGCGTGTTCGGTGTGCCGCTGGACCTGGTGGGCACGCCATTCCAGATCGCCGCGTGGCAGGCGCTGCTGGCCATCCCTTACGGCGAGACGCGCAGCTATGCACAGCAGGCGCGGACCATCCGCCAGCCCACGGCCACGCGCGCCGTCGCTGGGGCCAACGGGCAGAACAAGGTCTCCATCGTCGTGCCCTGCCACCGGGTGATCGGCAGCAACGGCAGCCTGACCGGCTTTGGCGGCGGCCTGCCGCGCAAGCGTGTGCTGCTGGCGTTGGAAGATACTTCCGCGCAGCGCGATTGGTTGAACGAGACGCCGTAACGGCCCCCACGCCCACACCGCCGCCGAACGCGCGGCCTTTTATCGCGCCATTGGCGCGCACCGCCAGCGCCGTCCAGAACCTTTGTCTGCAGCGCGAGCGCGGCCGCGTGCCGCTGGCACCGGTTGGTCCATGACGGCGAATGGGGGGTGCCCGGCGACCGGTGGCGTTGATGGCGGTGCGTGCCCACGGCAACACTGCCGAATATGCAGCCATGCTGGCGCTTCTGAGCTACCTGCTGGGTCAGCGGAGTTCGGCGGAATGGGTCAGCTGGGTGATGGTGGGCGTGACCGCGTCGCGCTATCTGTTGGTGATGGGCGTGTTGGCTTCTGCCACGTTGGCGCGTCCCAACTCTTTCCGTGCCGTGGGGGCGCTGGGGACCTATGTTGGCGGTACCGTACTCGCATTGGCGTTGCTTTTTGCAGCGGCATAGATGTGCTGCGCAACGGTCTTGGGCCGTTGTGTTTCGGGAGGGGCACCACGCACCGGCCATGAAAGAAGTGGTGCCAGGCGCACGCGAACCATGTCACTCGGCACACGCGCGCCTGAAGCTGCTGGAGGCGCTACGGGCGAGTCATTGCGCACCATGCTGTGAACGCAGCGCTACAGGCGGTTGTGCTATCACGGATTGACATGTGACCCTGGAAAACCCGCTTCATCCGCCCCCGAATGGACATAAAAAAGCGCCCTCGCGAGGCGCTGATTTTTCTGGCGGTGGCGGAGACTGTGAGATTCGAACTCACGGACGGTTGCCCGTCGGCAGTTTTCAAGACTGCTGGTTTAAACCACTCACCCAAGTCTCCGCGAAGCCGCCTATTGTAAGCGGGTGCGGGGCGGCGCGGTGCTTGTGGTTTGGCGCTGTGGGGGCTCGTCGTCAGCGCTTTAGCGCAGCCTCCAACTGGGCTTTGTTCATCTTGGAACGCCCGGGGATGCCGCGTCGGCGGGCGTCCTCGTAGAGTTGCTCGCGCGTGCGGCCTTGCGGGCCCTGGTGCGACCGCTGGCCTCCGCGTACCGGGGCAGGCGTGTCCTGCAGTGTGTGGGGATCGGCCTGCTTGGCCTCGCCGTGCTGGGCACGTTCCTTGTTCACGGTGCGTGCGGCGATTTCTTCGGCGGTGTCCCGCTTTTCGCCGCGCTCCAGCAGGCTGTCCTTGATGTGCTCGTATTGGCGCTCGCGTTTGGCGCTCCAGGTGCGTTGGGGCATGGTGGCACTCCGCTGTGGAAATGGCTTCCAGCCTAGAAGGCGTGTGCGGGCGCGCCGTCGGCACCAGGCCTCCTTTGTCGTAGGACGCGGGTGGGTTATGAGTGAAATTGGCTTTTAGCGCTTTACGGATAAGCGCTAACAGCTATATTTTCAATAGCAAAATGATGCTACATGCCGAGTGACCGGAGCAGCGCCTCGGTGTCGCCATCCGTTGCGCTGGCAGGGGCTGCCGCTGGCGCGGGTGCTGCCGCCTGCGCCATGAGTGCGTCGGGGTCGGGCGCGTCCTGGGGTTCGAAGTCGTAGAGCTTGATGAACTGTGTGCGGTCGATCGCCAGTTCCAGATAGAAGATGTTGTTGCTGCCCGTGTAGAAGGTCACGCGGCGGGCCTCGGGCTGGTCGAGGTTGGCGTCCACGCTCAGCACCACCTGTTGGTTCAGCACCAGCATCTTGGGCTGGTTCTGCGTGATGTGGGTCTGCAGTTCGCGGCGCACCTTGCCGGTGAAGTCACCCACCACCTGGTTCATCAGTTCGCCCATGACGTTGCTGACTTCGTCAGAGGTGAAAGAACTGGCCAGTTCCTGCGCCGACATCCCCATGCTGAGCATGTAGCGCTCGTAGATCTCCATGGCTGCGGCGGCCGAGAAATTGATGATCACCAGCCCCGAGAAGCCGCCGTCGAACAGCACGAAGCAGCCGATGTCGGGCTTCAGGCAGGTCTTGGTGATGCGCTGCACCATGCCTGAGTAGTGCACGGGGCCCTGGGTGGCGACCGACAGCACACGGGTCACGGAGTTGCACAGCGAGACCAGCACGTCTTCGGTGCCGTAGACGACGGAAGTGGAGGGAGGAGTCATGGGGATGCGGTGAAAGTGCGGCGACGGCGAACGCAAAGGTGGCGAAGGCCAATGCGCGAATCATGACATGCCCTGCTGCGCACGCGGGTGCGCGAGGGCCCCTGTCCAACGTGGTTAACCGCTGTCGTTCATAAATTTTGAATCGAAACATCAATACGGTTGAAACTTACCGCACGGAGCGCACTCTAGACTGCGTCACTTCACCAGAGCGCCGTCTCTGCTGCGGGTCCCATCCGCACAATCGCCGCGCACTGTTCCTCTACCGCCACCATTCCGTATGACCACCGCTTCCGCACCACGGCCCGCGCGCTACGGCGCCACCGCCATCGCCCTGCACTGGATCCTGGGCCTGTCCATCGTGGCCGTGATTTGTGTCGGCTGGTACATGACGGGGCTGCCGTTTTCGCCCCAGCGCCTGAAGCTCTACAACTGGCACAAGTGGGCGGGCGTGGCCATCCTGGCGCTGTCGGTGCTGCGGCTGCTGTGGCGCCTGACCCACCGTCCGCCCGCATTGCCTGCGGCGGTGCAGGCAGCCATGCCGCGCTGGCAGCAGGCCGCGCACCATGGCGTGCATTACCTGATGTATGCGCTGTTCCTCATCGTGCCGCTGGTGGGGTGGGCCTACAGCTCGGCCGCGGGCTTTCCCATCGTTTTTCTCGGCCTGGTGCCGCTGCCTGACTTTGTGCCGGTCAGCCCTGCCCTGGCGGAGGCCATCAAGCCCCTGCATGCCATCAGCGCCTACGCCTTGACCGCCCTGGTCGTGCTGCACGTGGCGGCAGCCGTCAAGCACCAGCTTATCGACCGTGACGGCCTGGTAGGCCGCATGCTGCCGGCGCGTGGCTGAGCCCGTTTCTCTTCCTGTCCTGATCCATGAATGGAGCATTCACCATGATGCAGTCGTCCCTTCCCCGTCTTGCTGGCATGGCACTGGCCGGCGCCGCGCTGCTGGCCGCAGGCAGCGCCTTCGCGCAGCAAAAGCTCGTGCCCGAGCAGAGCGAGATCGTCTTCGTGAGCAAGCAGATGGGCGTGCCCGTCGAGGGTCGCTTCAAGAAGTTTGATGCCCAGGTCGCTTTCGACCCCGCCAAGCCCGCCACCAGCAAGGTGGCGTTCACCGTGGATACCGGCAGTGCCACGCTGGGCGTGAAGGAAACCGATGCCGAGTTGCCCAAGCCCGTGTGGTTCAACGTGCCCAAGTTCCCGCAGGCCACGTTCCAGTCCAGCGCCATCAAGGCCGTGGGCGCAGGCAAATACGAAGTGGCCGGCAAGCTCAGCATCAAGGGCGCGGCGCATGACGTCGTGGTGCCCGTCACCCTGACCCAAAGCGGCGCCATCACCACCGCGGCGGGCAGCTTCGCCATCAAGCGCCTGGCGTTCAAGATCGGCGAGAACGAATGGGCCGACACGTCCATGGTGGCCGACGAGGTGCAGGTCAAGTTCAAGCTGGCCCTGACCGGCGTGCCCAAGCTTTAACGCTTCCCCTTTTTAATCACCAACCTCTACTACGGAGAAACCGACATGCGTTCCACCTTCCTGACCATCGCTGCCGCCGCTGCCCTGACCGCGGGTGCCGTGCACGCCCAGCCCGCCACGTACGCCGTGGACCCCACGCACACTTTCGCCACGTTCGAGATCAGCCACTTTGGCGCCAGCGTGAACCGCGGCCGCTTCGACAAGAAGGAAGGCACCGTGCAGTTCGACAAGGCCGGCAAGACCGGCAAGGTGGAGCTGACGCTGCACATCGACTCCGTCAATACCGGTACCGCGTCGTTCGACAAGCACCTGCAGAGCGCGGACATCTTTGACGCCGCCAAATTCCCCACCGCCAAGTTCGTGGGCGACAAGTTCACCTTCGAGGGCGACAAGCTCACGGCCGTGTCGGGCAACCTGACCATCAAGGGCAAGACGCAGCCCGTCACCCTGAAGGCCAACCAGTTCGCCTGCTACGACAGCCCGATGCTCAAGCGTGAAGTGTGCGGCGGCGACTTCGAGACCACGATCGATCGCACGGCCTTCGGCGTGGATTACGGCGTGCAGTACGGCTTCCCCAAGAACGTGCGCATCGTGGCGCAGATCGAAGCCGTCAAGCAGTAAGCCGGCAAATACACGGGCCCGGCTGTCCAGGTCCGTCCTCCTGCCTCAAGGGCTGGTGCCGTCAGGTGCCAGCCCTTTTTTCATTGCGCACGCAAAACGGCCTTTACGCCCCCAACTGGTCCGCCAAGTCCAGCAGGTCGCGGGCGTGCAGGTCGTTGCCTGGGCGTGGCGAGACATCCTTGGCGTGGCCCGCGCCGAACTCCAGCGGCCGCTCGATATAAGCCGTGCGCAGGCCGCAGGCGCGCGCGCCCGCCAGATCGTCGTGGTGGGCGGCCACCAGCATGACCTGCTGCGGTGGCAGCTCGAACACGCGGGCCACGCCCAGGTAGGTGGCGGGATCGGGCTTGTAGGCGCGAAAGACCTCGGCGCTCAGGATGCAGTCCCAGGGCAGGCCGGCGCGCTTGGCCATGTGGGTGAGCAACCCGATGTTGCCGTTGGACAGGGTGGTGATGGTGTAGCGGCGTTTGAGCCGCGTCAGCCCCGTCACGCAGTCGGGCCACGGGGAGAGCCGGTGCCACACGCGGTTCAGGTGCACGCGCTCTTCCTCGCCCAGGTGCGCCAGGCCAAAGCGCGGCAGGATTTCGTCGAGGATCTGGCGGTGCAGGGCGTCGATCAGCGTCCAGCCCTGCGCGCCGCTCATCACCCGCGCCATCGCTGGCTGGTAGCCCGCGCGCCAGGCCCGGGCGAAGGCGTCGGCGTCCACGCGGGGGTGGTGCTGCTGCATTTCGCGCACGATGCTGCCGTGCCAGTCCACCACCGTGCCAAAGGTGTCAAAGGCCAGCACCTGCACGGTGCGGGCGATCTCCTGAAGAGCGGAATCAGCGTTCATGGTCGGCCCTGTGATGGCATTGCGCCGCAGCGTAGCACCTGTATCGCGTACGTGCAGCCGCCCCAAGCCCGTGCGCCGGCGGGGAAGGGCCATGCGTGCTATGGTCGCGCGCCCTGGGGTTAACCCTGGTTTTCGATCTTTCCATGACTGTTTCTGCCACGCCCACTTCCAGCACCGCCACACCCCCCGCCGGTGCCGATGCCGCCAGCCCCGCGGACGAGCGCACGCTGGTGCGCGCCGTGCTGGCCATGGGCGTGGGAGGCTTTGCCATCGGCACCGGCGAGTTCGTCATCATGGGCCTGCTGCCTGAGGTGGCGCTTGACCTGGGCGTGAGCATTCCGCAGGCCGGGCACGTGATCAGCGCCTACGCGCTGGGCGTGGTGGTGGGCGCGCCGGTGCTGGCCGTGGCGGCGGCGCACTGGGGCCGGCGGGCGCTGCTCATGGCGCTGATGGCGGTCTACGCCCTGGGCAACTTTGCGTCGGCGCTGGCGCCAGGTTATGCGTCGCTGGGGCTGCTGCGGCTGGTCAGCGGCCTGCCGCACGGCACCTACTTCGGCGTCGCGGCGCTGGTGGCCGCGGCACTGTCACGGCCGGGCCAGCGCGCCCGGGCCGTGGGCTGGGTGATGCTGGGGCTGACCAGCGCGACGCTTGTGGGTGTGCCCATCGCGGCGGCGCTGGGCAATCTGCTGGGCTGGCGCGCGGCCTTCGTGTTTGTGGGGGCCATCGCGCTGGCGGCGGTGTTCATGGTGCGGCGCTGGGTGCCCGACATGCCCGCGCCGCAGGGCGCCAGCCCCTGGCGCGAACTGGGCGCGCTGGCGCGGGGCCAGGTGTGGTTCACGCTGGGCATCGGCGCCATCGGCTTCGGCGGCATGTTCGCGGTGTTCAGCTACATCAAGCCCACGCTACTGGAAGTGGCCGGCATGCCGGCGGCGCTGGTGCCGTTCACGCTGTCGCTGTTTGGCCTGGGCATGGTGGCGGGCAACCTGGTGGGCTCGCGCATGGCGGACCGCGCACTGATGCCCACCGTGGGCAAGCTGCTGTGGTGGTCGGTGGCGGTGATGGTGGTGTTCGTCGCGGCGGCGCACCACCCGCTGACGGCGGCGCTGTCCGTCTTCCTGCTGGGTACGGTGGTGGCCATCGGTCCCGCGCTGCAGATCCGTCTGATGGACGTGGCGGGCGATGCGCAGACCCTGGCGGCCGCGCTCAACCATTCGGCCTTCAACGCTGCGAATGCGCTGGGGGCCTGGCTGGGCGGTGTGGCCATCGCAGCGGGCGGCGGCTGGACTTCCACCGGCTGGGTGGGGGCGCTGCTGGGCCTGGGCGGCCTGGCTGTGTTCACAGCGGCGCTGGCCTGCGAGCGGCGGACACGGGCTCGCTGATCTGTTGTTTTGCTATCAAAAAAGAAGCTGCTGGCGCTTGTTTGACGGGCGCTAGGGGCCTTTTTTACCTTAAGTCACTGCGCGCGGCCATGGTGGCGCGCAAGGTACACCCTCTCGTCCAGCGACGACAGCACCAGCGCCAACACAATCCCTACCGCCGCGCCCAGGGTGGTATCGAAGATGCGTGACAGTGCCATTTCCGCCGCTTCGCCATGGTGCGCCATGTTCGTCATCAGCAGAGCCATCGGCGTCACGAAAATCTGGCCCAGTGCGTAGTTGAACCCGATCACCGCCTCGGTCAGCACCTGCAGCACGGCCACGGCCAGCAGCAGCGTCCAGAACGATGGCTCGGACGAGAGGATCGCCCAGGCGATGCCGGCGCCCACCACAGTGCCCAGCGTGCGCTGCCAGCCGCGGTGCACCGTGCCCGGCAGGTGCGCACCTTGCAGCACGGCCACCGCGCCAATCGACGCCCAGGCCGGGTGCGCCCAGCCCGCGGCGTGTGCCAGCAGGGCGGCCAGCGCGGCGCACAGCGCCACGCGTGCCGACTGCGCGGGTGCGTAACCCGGCGTGAGGGGCTTCGGGGCACGTGCCCCCGCCGTTGCCTGGACGGGTGTTGCGGCCGGTGGTGCTACTTCCAGGTCGCGCAGGCGGTCGGTCAGCAGGCACAACAGCCAGGCGGCGGCCACGCCCAGGGCGGTGGCGCCGGTGCGCCCGGCCAGTGCCAGCGCGCTGTCAACCGGACTGATCGCGGCGCTGGCCGCGAAGATGAAAATCACCGCTCCCGGCGCACCCATCTGCATGCGGTGGGCCAGTGATGCCAGCAGCCCTGCCATGGCCGACAGGGCCAGCAGCATGGCTACCGGTCCCAGCCCCGACCAGGCCAGCAGCGACAGCAGCGCCACGGGCATGACCAGCAGCGCCCCGGCCGTGAGGACGACGCCGCGGCGGCGGGCCAGCGGCGCGAAGCGCCCGAACAGTGCCGCCAGAGCGCCCAGGCCGCCGAAGCCCGCCACCTGGGCCCAGGGCGAGACATGCAGCAGCCCGGCAACCAGGATCACCGCCAACGCCACCTGCACACCGGCAATCGTGGCGTTGCGCACCGAGGCAGGGCGCTGCAGCGACAGGCTCTCCCGCAGCCGCGCGGATGCCAACGCCTGGCGCAGAGCGTGGCCGTGGGAGCTGGGAAGAAGAGGGCCGGTTGGCAACGCCATGGCATCAGTCCTCGTGCTGGGCGCTGGCAATGCGCGCTTCGATCTGCTCGAAGGCCTGCAGCAGGGTGCGGGCGGTGGCCTCGTCCAGATCGGCCAGCAACTCATCCTCGATGGCTGCAAGGCGCTTGCGGATGCCGTTGGCCGTGCGCTTGCCAGCGGCAGTGAGGCGCACGAGCTTGATGCGGCGGTCGCTCGCGTGCGCCTGGCGCTCGACCAGTCCCTGGGCTGCCAATGCGTCCAGCAGCCGTACCAGGCTGGAGCCGTCCAGCCCCACGGCGGCTGCCAGCTCGGTCTGCGAGATGCCGTCGCCCAGGCGGTGCAGGTGCACCAACGGCGTCCAGACGGCGTCGCTCAGGCCTTCGGCGGCCAGTTGTGCGTCCAGCGTCTTGCGCCAACGCCGGCCCAGGCCCACGAGCCGCACGCCCAGCAGGCGCTTGGGGTTGGCGGGGCGGGCGGCATCGGACGATGAGGCAGCAGTCATTTTGTTATTATAACAAATCATTTGAATTCAAATGATTTGTCAAAAAATAAGGGCCGCGCACCATGGACTGGCGGGCGGCCCTGCTGTGCGCTGCGCTTACTTGCGGCGCGCGGCGCTGCTGGCGACGGCCAGTGCGGTCATGTTCAACACCCGGCGTACGGTGGCTGCGGGCGTGAGGATGTACGCCGCGGCCGAGGTACCCATGAGGATCGGACCGACGGTGACACCGCCGCTGGTCGTGGTCTTGAGCACGTTGTAGAGGATGTTGGCCGAGTCGATGTTCGGGCAGATCAGCAGGTTGGCCGAGCCGGTGAGCGTGGAGTCCGGCAAATAGTTGTTGCGGATCTTGGGCTCCAGCGCGGCGTCGCCATGCAGCTCGCCATCGCATTCGATCTCGGGATGGCGGGCCACGAACAGGTCGCGGGCGGCGCGCATCTTGCGTGCCGAGGCGCGCTTGGACGAGCCGAAGCTGGAGTGCGACAGGAACGCCACCTTCGGCGGAATGCCAAAGCGCTGCACTTCCTGCACCGAGGACCAGGCGATGTCGGCCAGTTGCTCTGCCGTAGGGTCTTCGTTGACGTAGGTGTCGGCGATGAACAGCGTGCCGTTGTTGGTCGTCATCAGCGCGTTCAGCGCCGCGTATTGCTGCACGCCGGGTGCATGGCCCAGGATGCTGTGGATGCGTTCCAGGTGCGTCTCGTAGGTGCCCACCAGGCCGCAGATCATTGCGTCGGCATCGCCCAGCTTCACCATCAGCGCGGCGATGATGGTGTTGGAGCGGCGCACGGCTGCCTTGGCCACCTCGGGCGTGGCGCCGTCACGCTTCATGAGCTGGTGGTAGGCCTCCCAGTACTGGCGGAACCGCGGGTCGTCCGAGGGGTCGCAGATCTCCACGTCCTTGCCCGGCTGCATGCGCAGGCCAGCCTTGGCGATGCGTGCGGCGATCACCGCCGGGCGTCCGATGAGAATCGGGTGGGCGATACGGTCGTCGATCGCAAACTGCGCGGCGCGCAGCGCACGCTCGTCCTCGCCGTCGGCATAGGCCACGCGTTTTTGCGCGTCGGGCAGCGTCTTGGCGGCGTTGATCACCGGGCGCATCAGGATGCCGGTCTGGTACACGAAGCGCGACAGGCTCTCCTTGTATGCCTCCATGTCCTCGATGGGACGGCTGGCCACACCCGACTCCAGCGCTGCCTGCGCCACGGCGGGGGCGATCTTGAGGATCAGGCGCGAATCGAACGGCGTGGGGATCAGGTAGTCGGGGCCGAAGGTCAGCTCCTGGCCGGCATAGGCGGCAGCCACTTCCTCGCTGATGTTTTCCTTGGCCAGCGCGGCGATCTGGCGCACGCAGGCCAGCTTCATGGCCTCGGTGATCTTGGTGGCGCCGCAGTCCAGCGCGCCGCGGAAGATGTAGGGGAAGCACAGGACGTTGTTGACCTGGTTGGGGTGGTCCGAGCGGCCGGTGGCGATGATGCAGTCCGGGCGCACGGCCTTGGCCAGTTCGGGGCGGATCTCGGGCTCGGGGTTGGCCAGCGCCAGGATGATGGGCTTGTCCGCCATGGTCTTGACCATCTCGGCCGTGAGCACGCCGGGGGCCGAGCAGCCCAAGAATACGTCGGCGCCGTTGACCGCATCGGCCAGCGTGCGCGCGTCGGTCTTCTGTGCGTAGCGGGCCTTGGATTCATCGAAGCCGCCGGGGCGACCTTCGTAGATCACGCCCTTGGAGTCGCACATGAAGATGTTCTCCACCTTCACGCCCAGGCCCACCATCACGCCCACGCAGGCAATGGCGGCGGCACCCGCGCCCGAGACGGCGACCTTGACCTGGTCGATCTGCTTGCCCACCAGTTCCAGGCCATTGAGCAGCGCGGCGCTGGAGATGATGGCCGTGCCGTGCTGGTCGTCGTGGAACACCGGAATGTTCATGCGCTTGGACAGCTCGCGCTCGATGTAGAAGCACTCGGGCGCCTTGATGTCTTCGAGGTTGATGCCGCCCAAGGTGGGCTCGAGCGCTGCCACGATCTCGATGATCTTGTCGGGGTCGCGTGCGTCCAGTTCGATGTCGAACACGTCCACGCCGGCGAACTTCTTGAACAGGCACCCCTTGCCCTCCATCACCGGCTTGCCGGCCAGCGGGCCAATGTCACCCAGGCCCAGCACGGCCGTGCCATTGGTGATCACACCGACCAGGTTGCCGCGCGAGGTGTAGTCGAACGCCTTGGTCGGGTCGGCCTGGATGTCCAGGCAGGGATAGGCCACGCCAGGCGAGTAGGCCAGCGACAGGTCGCGCTGGTTGGACAGGGGCTTGGTGGGCGTGACGGCGATCTTGCCGCGCGTCATGTTGCGGTGGTATTCGAGCGCGGCTTCGCGCAGTGCCGCTTCAGCGGCAGACAGGGGCTGGGTCATACGAAATACGAATGGTGCGGTGCACAAAAAAACAGGCCAACGCGGGCCAGACAAGCTTACTGCATGCTGACGCAGACGGAGGGCCTGCACGGCAGCCTGCGTGGACGTCAACAAACCTTCCGCGCCCCGTGCGCCATACGGCACGCGGGGCGCGATCCTTCGGGTGGAAGGCGCGGGGCAGGGCGACGTTCAGTGGGCGTCGGCCTGCCGGGCGGCGAGCACGGCCGCAGAGGTGTCGCGGCTGGCTCCATTGAAGAAGATGTTCAGGACCACGGCAGTGATCGAGGCCAGCAGAATACCGGATTCGATCAGCGGATGGATGGCATGGGGCATCCACTGGCGGAAGTTGGGTGCGATCAGCGGGATCATGCCCACCCCGATGGACACCGCCACGATCATCGCGTTGTTGCGATTCTTCTGAAAGTCCACGTTCGACAGGATGCGGATGCCCGTGGCCGCCACCATGCCGAACATCACCAGCCCCGCGCCGCCCAGCACCACGGTGGGCAGCGACTCGATCAGCGCCGCCATCTTGGGCAGCACGCCCAGCACGATCAGGATCATGCCGCCCGCCACGCACACCCAGCGGCTCTTGACGCCGGTGACGGCCACCAGCCCCACGTTCTGCGAGAAGCTGGTGTACGGGAAGGTGTTGAAGAGGCCGCCGATCAGCGTGCCCAGGCCGTCGGTGCGCAGGCCGCGCGTGAGGTCGTCGCGCGAGATCTCGCGCCCCGTCATCTCGCCCAGGGCCAGGAACATGCCGGTGGACTCGATCATCACGACGATCATCACCAGCGTCATGGTCAGGATCAGGATGGGGTCGAACACCGGCAGCGCGATCTCGAATGGCAGCACCATATCGAACCACTGGGCCTGGGCCACTTTGTGAAAGTCCATCAGCCCCATGGACGCAGTGACCACCCCGCCCACGATGATGCCCAGCAGCACCGAGATGTTGGCCCAGAAGCCCTTGCCAAAGCGCGCCACCAGCAAGATGGTGAGCAGCACGACGCCCGAGATGCCCACGCCTGTCAGGTCGGCATAGCGCGGGTTGGGCAGCGTGGGCACCACGGCGAAGCCCTTGGGCACTGGCGGCAGCGAGGAGCCGGGCGCGCCGGCGGCGGCCTGGGCCTCGGCCAGCCACTTGAGGTGCTCCGGGTTGGGAACGGCCGGGGCCGTGGGCCCCACGGGGTTGCCGAAGATCCAGTTGATGCCTACGCGCATCAGGCTGATGCCGATCACCGCGATGATGGTGCCCGTGACCACCGGCGGAAAGAACCGCAGCAGGCCGCTGATGACCGGCGCGATGAGCATCGAGACCACGCCCGCCCCGATCACCGCGCCAAAGATCAGCCCCGCGCCCGCCTGACCGCCCGTGGCTTGCGCCATGGACACCATGGGCGCCACGGCCGCGAAGGTCACGCCCATCATCACCGGCAGCTTGATGCCAAACCACTGCGTGGCACCCCAGGCCTGGATGAGCGTGACCAGCCCGCAGACGAAGAGGTCGGCAGAGATCAGGTGCGCTACCTGCTCGGGCGGCAGGTTGAGCGCGCGCCCCACGATGAGCGGCACCGCCACCGCGCCTGCGTACATCACCAGCACATGTTGCAGACCCAGCGTGGCTGCGCGGCCCCAGGGCAGTTTTTCGTCAACCGGATGAACGTTCGTGGACATGGGTGTTCCTTGGAATCCTGGCTTGCTGTTCAAAGGGTTTCTGCCTGGCGGACAGGGTCGCCATTGCGTACGACAATCCATACAAAAACTGTATACAAAGTATGCGGAATTGCCTGTCGTAAGGCGACCCCGATCAAGGTCGAATTGCTAGGGCCTGTTCACACTATTTTTGCCAGTGCGAATGGCGTGAAAACCGCGCCAATCTAGGCGCGTGACGACGCCAAGGCCGGGGCCTTGGCTAGGAGGGCAACGACGAATGGCGCGGTTCTCACTCCGTTCCCTCCGGGTTGCGATCAAAAAGGGCCATTCGCGGCGTTGCCAAGCCTCGCTGGGGTAGCACCCCAGCTTCGTTTGGCGCCTTGCGCCTGGCCCTTTTTGATCGCAACGCATCTGGCAAAAATAGTGTGAACAGGCCCTAGGGGTTTGCCCTTGCTGCTTGCCAAGCGGCGGTGTCGGCTACCAACGGCGCAGCTACGCCCGGCGGTTGCTCGCCACCAGTCGGCGCGATGGGAGCGGCGCAGGGCGTAAAAAAGCCCGGCATGGGCCGGGCTGGAGCATTGGTGCGGCTGTGCGTCAGGCCATCAGGTCTGCTAGGCTGCGCGCTATGACCTTGGTGGCGCGGCGCAGGTCTTGCAGCACCACGCGCTCGTCGGCGCGTTTGGCATGCGATTCAAGCACCGTGCGCGGGCCCGCGCCGTAAATCACGCCGGGGATGCCGCGCTCCACATAGAGGCGCACATCGGTGTACAGCGGCGTGCCCACGGCGGGAGGCTTCTCGCCAAAGACTGCCTCGCCGTGTTGCTGGATGGCCTCCACCAGCGGCTGATTGCCGGGCAGCGGCGTCATGGCGTTGGCCAGCAGCAGTCGTTTGACGTCCACGCGTAGGGCGTCTGCGCTCCCGTAGCCGCGCTCGGTATTGAAGCCTTCCACCGCCTGGGTGATCACGGCGCGAATCCGGGCCTCGACCTCGGCGGGGTTCTCCTCCGGGATCATGCGGCGGTCGAGCTTCAGCACCACCTTGCCGGGCACCACGTTGGTGTTGGTGCCACCCTCGATGCGGCCGATGTTCAGGTACGGGTGCCGGATGCCCGGCAC
This sequence comes from Diaphorobacter sp. J5-51, assembly GCF_001023515.1. Taxonomy (NCBI): domain Bacteria; kingdom Pseudomonadati; phylum Pseudomonadota; class Betaproteobacteria; order Burkholderiales; family Comamonadaceae; genus Diaphorobacter; species Diaphorobacter sp. J5-51. The sequence continues at coordinate 52,362 of NZ_JSYI01000085.1, forward strand.
CTTCGACGTCACCTGCCGGTACTGCACATTCTCGGCATACAACGCGTTCATGATTGCCACCGCGCCCTGCAGTGCGTCCACGCCCGTGTGCGGCACGGCGGCATGGGCCATCTTGCCCTGCACGGTGACCTCCATCTGCAGGCAGCCGTTGTGCGCGGTGACCACCTCGTAGCTGAAGCCCGCGGCGATCATCAGATCGGGCCGGGTCAGTCCCTGCGCCAGCAGCCAGCCGGGGCCGAGCAGGCCGCCGAACTCCTCGTCGTAGGTGAAGTGCAGCTCGATCGCGCCCTGCGTGGGCTTGGCCACCGCTTCCAGCGCGCGCACGGCGAAGGTGAAGGTGGAGAAGTCGCTCTTGCTCACCGCGGTGGCGCGGCCATACATGGCGCCGCCTTCGATCTGGGCGCCGTACGGGTCCCTGGTCCAGCCTTCGCCCGGCGGCACCACGTCGCCGTGGGCGTTGAGGGCGATGGTGCGGCCCGAACCCGCGGGCCCATAGGGCCGGCGCACGATCAGGTTGGTGATGGACTCCATGCCGTAATCCTTGACCTCCTGCGCGGGAACGGCGTGTTTCTCGGCCTCGAAGCCGAAGGCATGGATCAGTTCAGCGGTGCGCTCGGCATGCGGTGCATTGTTGCCGGGCGGCGTGTCGGTGGGCACCTGCACCAGTGCTTGCAGAAAGCGCACCTGCTCGTCGAAGTGCTGGTCGATCCACGCATCCAGTGCGGCGTAGGTGGCTTGGCGGTCTTGGTTCATGGCGGAGCGTTCCATGGATGGGTTATTCGGCGGCCAACTGCTGCAGCACATGGCTGAAGGCATCCACCGCCAACTGGATGTCGTCGGCGGTGCTGGATTCCAGCGGGTTGTGGCTGATGCCGCCGTGCAGGCCGCGCACGAACAGCATGGCCTGCGGCATGATTTCGTGCAGTTTCATGGCGTCATGGCCGGCGCCGCTGGGCATGCGGTAGACGGGGACGCCCAGGGCGTCGACGGCCTTCTCCCAGCGGTGCTGCCAGGCGGGGGCGCTGGGGGCTGCGGCGACCTTCATGGCCAGCTCGGCCTTGTACTGCAGGCCGCGGCGTTGGGCGATTTCCTCCAGCTGGGCCAGCACGTCGGCCACCATGGCATCGCGCTGCGCATCGGTGGGCGCGCGCATGTCCATGCTGAAACTGCACTTGCCCGGCACCACGTTGATGGAGCCGCCTGGCACCTGCAGCATGCCGATGGTGGCCACGCTGTCGCCATCGCGCGCGGCGCGCTGCTCCATGTACAGCGCCAGCTCGGCCACGCCCAGGGCGGCGTCGCGGCGGCGGTCCATGGGCGTGGTGCCCGCGTGGCTGGCCATGCCCAGCATCTCGCAGACGTAGCGCACGCCGCCGTTGATGGACGTGACCACGCCCAGCGGGATGTCCAGTTCGTTGAGCACCGGGCCCTGCTCGATGTGCACCTCGATGAAGCCCAGGTAGCGGGCGGCATCGCGCCGCAGCTTGGGGATGTCGCCAATGCACAGGCCGGCGTGCTGCATGGCCTCGCGCATGGGGATGCCGTCGGCGTCCTTCTGGTCCAGCCATTCGTTGCGGAAGTCGCCGATGAGCGCGCCCGAGCCCAGGAAGGTGGCCTTGTAGCGCTGGCCTTCCTCCTCGGCAAACGCCACCACTTCGATGCCGAACGGCAGGCGCCTGGCTTGGCGGTGCAGCTCGCGCACGCAGGCCATGGGCACGAAGATGCCCAGACGCCCGTCGTACTTGCCGCCGTTGCGCACGGTGTCGTAGTGGCTGCCGGTCATCAAATACTTGCCGTCGGGTGTGGCTGGCTTGTAGCGGCCGACCACGTTGCCCACGGCGTCGATCTCGACCTCGTCAAAGCCGCAGTCGCGCATCCAGTGGCTGATGCGCTGGGCGCAGGCGCGGTGCGCATCGGTGAGGTAGGTGACGGTGAGCTGGCCTTTCTCGGCATAGCCCGGGTCGCTGTGCTGGGCCAGGCGCTCGTGCCAGTCCCAGACGTCGTTGCCCAGCACCGGCTCAGCGCCGAACTTGTCGTTCAGGCGGATCTCGGCAATGCGGTGGATGTTGCGCAGTGCCTCGGCGCGCTCGAAGTCGGGGTGGTTGGACAGGCGACGTGCGAAGGTGGCGATGATCTCCTGCCTCGACAGTCCCGTGCCGCGCGGCCCGCGCACCGCCAGGATGAAGGGAAAGCCGAAGCGGGCGTTGTAGTCGGTATTCAGTTGCTGGATGCGCGCGAACTCCTCGGGCGTGCAGTGGGTCAGGCCCGCCTGGCTTTGCTCGTTCGTGGACTCGGCCGTGAGCGCCTGCGCCACCATGGCCTTGCCCGCCAGCTCGGGGTGGGCGCGGATCAGCTCCAACTGCCGTTCCACGCCGGCGCCGTTCAGCACCTGCACCATGGCGTACTTGAGCTGGGCCAGCGAGCGGAAGGGGCGCAGCTGCAGCGCCGCCTCGGCGATCCAGGGCGAATGCTCGTACAGGCCGTCGAGCATCTGCAGGGCCTCGGCGGGGGAGGCGGCGTTGAGTTGTTCCAGGGTCCAGGCCATGGCGGTTCCTATAGCTATCAAAAAAAGAGCTGCTCGCGCTTATTGGATAAGCGTTACAGCCCGATTTGGCTTAAATGGCGGGTACGGGAAAGCGCTGCGCCCAGTGGCGCGCGAGGTCGATGCGGCGGCACACCCAGACGTGGTCGTGGTGCTGGATGTGGTCCAGGAAGCGCTGCAGCGCCCTGATGCGGCCGGGACGGCCGAGCAGGCGGCAGTGCATGCCGATGCTCATCATCTTGGGCGCGTTGTCGCCGGCCGGGTCGCCCTCGGCGTAGAGCGCATCGAACGTGTCCTTCAGGTACTGAAAGAATGGGTCGGCGTGCGAGTAGCCCTGCGGCAGCGCAAAGCGCATGTCGTTCACGTCCAGCGTATAGGGCACGACGAGCTGGTGGTGCGCGCTGCCGTCGCTCTTGGCCACCTTCATCCAGAACGGCAGGTCGTCGCCGTAGTAGTCGCTGTCGTAGGCAAAGCGCCCGTCATCGGCCACCAGGCGGTGGGTGTTGGGGCTGTCGCGGCCGGTGTACCAGCCCAGGCCGTGGTCGCCGCCCTGGCCGTAGAGCGTGTCGAAGATCTCCAGGCACTGCGCCATGTGGGCGCGCTCCACCTCCTCGGGCACGTTCTGGTAGTGGATCCACTTCAGGCCGTGGCAGGCCACCTCGTGGCCCAGTTCGGCAAAGGCCTGGGCCAGCTCGCGGTGGCGCTGCAGCGCGGTGGCCACGCCGAACACCGTGAGCGGCAGGCCGCGCCTTTCGAACTCGCGCAGGATGCGCCACACGCCGGCGCGCGCGCCGTATTCGTAGATGCCTTCCATGCTCATGTGGCGCTCGGGGTAGGCGGCCGGGTTGAACATCTCGGACAGGAACTGCTCGCTGGCGGGGTCGCCGTGGAGCACGCAGTTCTCGCCGCCCTCCTCGTAGTTCAGCACGAACTGCACGGCCACGCGGGCGTTGCCAGGCCAGTGCGGGTGCGGGGGTGTGCGGCCGTAGCCGATCAGGTCGCGGGGGTAGGGCGCCGTCGTGTCGTAGGTCATGGCGATACGGAGGAAAGGGCCATCGAAAGGTCGTTGGTCGGCAGGTCGCGGTCGAAGGTCAGGCCCGCCTCCACGTTGTCCAGGTGCTGCTGCATCAGCTGCACGGCCTGCGCCGCGTCGCCCGCGGCCAGTGCCGCGACGATGGCGGCGTGCTCCTCGTGCGAATGCTCGGCGGCGGTGGTGGACTGGTACATCAGCGTGATGAGGGCGCAGCGCGAGATCAACTCGCCCAGCAACTGGGCCAGCACGTCGTTGCCCATGAGCTCGGCCATGCGCACGTGGAAGTCGCCCAGCAGTTCGGTGCGCTGGCCCACGTCGTTGCCCTCCATGGCCTTCTTCTCGGCCGCGACATGGGCCTTCAGCGCGCGGATTTTCGCGGGCGTGCTCTGCGCCAGGAAGGCACGCACCATCTCGGCCTCCAGCATGCGGCGCACGGCGAACACCTGGCGCGCTTCCTGGACCGAGGGCGCGGCCACGAAGGCGCCGCGCGCGGGCTCCAGACGGATCAGGCGGTTCTGCGACAGCTGGAACAGCGCCTGGCGCACCAGCGTGCGCGACACGCCGAAATGGTCGGCGAGCTTCTGCTCGGCCAGCTTGGTGCCGGGCAACAGGCGGTGCTCGACGATGGCGCGCGTGAGGCTTTCGACGATGAAGCCGGTGGTGGAGGTTTCCATGCGGCCATCATAGTCGTGAAAGACAATTTTTGTATACAGTTTTTGTGGACTGTCAGGTGCTCGCGCAGGCAGATCAGCAGGTCGTTCGACACCGTCACGCCGGTGATCAAGGACGATACGGCGCGCTTTGCGCGACTGGTCAAGGAAGCCAAGGTTTCGCTGGATTGACGGTAGGGCTTGTGCCGGCCGCGTGCTTTGGATAATGCGCGGCGGAGACAACGACCCATGACCCTGACAGCCCCAGACCCCTTGCGCGACCCTCAGGCCTTCCTGCTGCACCTCTACCGCGTGGCGGTGCAGCGCGCCCAGCCCTTGCACAGCATGGCGCAGCATCTGCCGCTGCCGCCCAAGGGGCGCACCGTGGTGCTGGGCGCGGGCAAGGCGGGTGCCTCCATGGCGCAGGCGCTGGAGGCGCTGTGGCCGCAGGATGCGCCGCTGTCGGGGCTGGTGGTCACGCGCTACGGCCACATACCGCCGCGGCCCGAGGGGCTGGCGCAGCGCCTGGAAGTCGTCGAGGCCGCGCACCCCGTGCCCGACGCGGCGGGCCTGGCCGCGGCCGAGCGCATCCTGGCGCTGACCCGCGGGCTGACCGAAGACGACCTGGTGCTGTGTCTCATCTCGGGCGGTGGCTCGGCGCTGCTCACGCTGCCGGCCGAAGGCATCACGCTGGAGGAGAAGCAACGCATCAACCGCGCACTGCTGGAAAGCGGCGCCGCCATCGGCGAGATGAACTGCGTGCGCAAGCACCTCTCGCGCATCAAGGGCGGTCGCCTGGCGGCAGCCTGCGCGCCGGCGCGCGTCGTCACGCTGACCATCAGCGATGTGCCGGGGGACGACCCCTCCGTGATCGCCAGCGGCCCCACGGTCCCCGACGCCAGCACCTGCGCTGACGCGCTGGACATCCTGGCGCGCTACCGCATCGACATTCCCGCCGCCGTGCACACAGCGCTGCAGGCCGGTGCGCTGGAAACCCCCAAGCCCGGCGATGTCCGCTTTGCCGGCCATGCGGTGCACATGATCGCGACACCCCAGCAGTCGCTGCAGGCAGCGGCGGATGCGGCGCGCGCGGCGGGGGTGGCGGCGTACATCCTGTCCGACGAGATGGAGGGCGAGTCGCGCGAGGTGGGCAAGGTGCACGCCGCGCTGGCGCGTGCGGTGGCGCGCCACGGCCAGCCGTTTGCGCGGCCGTGCGTGATCCTTTCGGGCGGCGAGACCACCGTCACCGTGCGCCCGCGCGCCCCGGGCGCGCCGAAGGGGCGCGGCGGCCGCGCGGGCGAGTTCTGCATGGGCCTGGCGCAGGCGCTGCAGGGGCAGGAAGGGGTGTGGGCGCTGGCGGCCGATACCGACGGCATCGACGGCGTGGAAGACAACGCCGGCGCACGCGTGGCACCCGACACGCTGGCGCGCGCGGCGGCGCAGGGCGCACGCATCGGCGACCATCTGGACCGCAACGACGCCTACGGCTACTTCGAGCGGCTGGGCGATCTGGTCGTCACCGGGCCCACGCACACCAATGTGAACGACTTCCGCGCGCTACTTGTTTTGTAGCTTGCCGCGCCTGCTGTTGCTGGACTTCAGATGCAAATGCATCTGAACGTGGCTTCTATAAAGCGCTGGCAGCTCACTTTTTTGATCTGCTGGCGCAGGCGGCACGCTGCCTGAGTACGCGCGGCCTGCCGGCTGTTCCCCATCAGGGGATCCGCGCGGGAGCTGGCCTGGATGGCGCACCACAGGACGTGGCGTTATCGCGTACAAAAGTTGTATACACTTTGATCGTAGGGAGGGGGAGCGCATCACTTGCCTGCCCATTCGCCAGCGCATTCCTCATCACCATCGGCGGGCCGCGGCTTGCCATCAGGAGACTTCACCATGGGCCTCAGCACCCACGTTCTTGACACCATGCACGGTTGCCCCGCGGCGGGCATGGTGGTGGCGCTGTATGCCACGCAGGGTGACCAGGCCACGCTGGTCAAGCGCCTGGTACTCAACGCCGATGGGCGCACCGATGCGCCGCTGTTCGACAACGCCAGCCTGCGCACCGGCACCTACCGGCTGACGTTTGATGTGGGGGCGTATTTCAAGGCGAAGGGCGTGATGCTGCCCGAGCCCTCATTCCTGGACCGCGTGAGCCTGGACTTCGGCATCGCCCACGCCGACCAGCATTACCACGTGCCGTTGCTGGTCAGCCCCTGGAGCTATTCCACCTACCGCGGGTCCTGATGCTGCAAGCCCGCGCCGTGTGCCGCGCGGCGCAGGGCAAGGCGGAGCCAATTCCTTGCGAGTCGCGCATGCCTGCTTTGGGCGGGCTGCGGCGGTGCAGATGCCCGCAGTCGCTACGGCTATTGCTGTGATTCGCGCCTTGCAAACCAGGGCGCGCGCCATCGCGGGGGCCTGTGCGGCGGCGTCTTAGAGCTGGCCCTCGGTCAGCGTGTCGAGCTGAAAATTCCCGGACTTGTCCCACAGCCAGGTGTCGGTGTAGGTCACGCGCGCCATGCGCGTGGGCACGGGGAAGGGCGCTGCCGCGCGCACCGTGCGTTCGATCTCGGCCACCACGTCGGGCGCATGGCGGGGCGCACGCATCCAGCGCAGCGAAGTCACGCGGCCCGCACGGTCGATGTCCACCTCCAGCACGCCAATGGCGTGCAGCAGCGGCGGCAGCTTGCCCTTGTAGATGCGCGCTGCATTCAGGCCATAAATGTGGCTCGCGGCATCCTGCCGGTAGGCGCGCGGGGTGGCCGCGGACGACGCGCGTGCCGAGCCCTGCGCGGCCGGCACCGGACCGGTGACGCGCGCGTCGCTGCCCGGTAGGCGCGAGTCCTGGGCGGAGGGCGCCTCGGGCCCCGACTTGCAGGCCGAGACGATCGCCGCGACCAATGCCATCACCCCGGCGGGCAGCCACCACGTTCGGCGCGCACGGGATGCACGCTGGGCCGAAGAGGACGGGGCAGAAGGCAGCTGTGGCATGGTGTTTGTCGCTATGCTGTACCGCGGCCACGACCAAGGCGGTGGCGCGCATGAATCAAGCTGGAGGAATCAGCGAGTGAAGGCATTGGACTGCCTGCTGGAGCGTATCAAGACCGCACCCGCCTGCCTGGTGACGGTGGAGTCTACCCAAGGCTCGGCGCCGCGGGAAGCCGGGGCATGGCTGGCGGTGTTCGCGGTGGGCGACGACTTCGTCGGCACCATCGGTGGCGGCCATCTGGAACTGCAGGCGCTGCGCGAAGCGCGTGAACGCCTGGCGGAGCACCTGGCTGGCAACCCTTCGGGCATGCCGCTCGTGCGACATGCGCTGGGCCCCAGCCTGGGGCAGTGCTGCGGCGGCGTGGTGCAGCTGCGGTTTGAATGCGTGGGGGCTGCTGACGCGCCGGCCTTGCGCGAGCGCCTGGCACCGCGGCTGCGGCCGGTGGCGCTGTTCGGCGGCGGCCATGTGGGGCATGCACTGGCGCGGGTGCTGGCACCGCTGCCGTTTGCGCTGCACTGGATCGACAGCCGCGATGGCGTGTTCCCGCCGCAGGGGGGCGACGCGTCCGTGGTCTGTGAACAGTCCGACCCGGTACAGGCGGCCGTGCCGGGCCTGGCGCCGCAGTCCTTCGTGCTCATCATGAGCTTCAGCCATGCCGAGGACCTGGACATCGTGGCGGCGTGCCTCATGCGCCAGCGCGCGCGGGGCGATTTGCCCTTCATCGGCCTGATCGGCAGCCGCACCAAGTGGGCCACCTTCCGCCACCGGCTGGCGGCGCGGGGGTTCTCGGATACCGAGCTGGCGCAGGTGACCTGCCCGATCGGCGTGCCGGGCATCGCCGGCAAGCAGCCCGAGGTGATCGCCGTGGCCGTGGCCGCGCAGTTGCTGCAGCGGCTGGCTGGGGAATGCGTATAAAAATGGCCGCTGGCGCTTGTGGAGCAAGCGCTAGCAGCTATTAATACAGGAGTGTCGTGGGTCACGCCAGCGTATAGGCCGTCTTCACCGTCGTGAAGAACTCCTGCGCATAACGGCCTTGTTCCCGCGGGCCGTAGCTGGAGCCCTTGCGCCCGCCGAAGGGCACGTGGTAGTCCACCCCGGCCGTGGGCAGGTTCACCATTACCATGCCCGCCTGTGCATGGCGTTTGAAGTGCGTGGCGTATTTCAGGCTGGTGGTGGCAATGCCGGCGGACAGGCCGAATTCCGTGTCATTCGCCACGGCCAGGGCTTCGTCGTAGTCGCGCACGCGGATCACGCTGGCCACGGGGCCGAACACCTCTTCGCGGTTGATGCGCATCGCCGGCGCCGTGTCCACGAACAGCGCGGGCGCCATGAAGAAGCCTTCGTTGCCGCTGCCCGTGTGGCAGGCCACGCGCAGGCCGCCGGCCGCCAGCACGCCGCCCTCGGCCTTGGCGATCTCTACGTACGACAGGTCTTGCTCCAGCTGCGCCTGGCTCACCACAGGGCCCACGTCGGTGCCCGTGGCCAGCGCATCGCCCACTTTGATTTTCGCCATGCGTGCCTGGAGCGCATCGATGAACTTCGGGTAGATGCCCTGGGTGACGATCAGGCGGCTGGACGCCGTGCAGCGCTGGCCCGTGGAATAGAACGCGCTCTGTGCGGACAGCTCCACTGCCTGCGCGAGGTCGGCATCGTCCAGCACCACCTGCGGATTCTTGCCGCCCATCTCCAACTGCACCTTCTTGCCGTTCTGCACGCACGCCTGGGCGATGCCGCGGCCCACGCCGACCGATCCGGTGAAGCTGATGGCGGCCACGCCGGGGTGCTGCACCAGCGCCTCGCCGATCACGCGCCCGCGGCCCATCACCAGGTTGAACACGCCGGCGGGGATGCCCGAGCGGTGGATGATCTCGGCCAGCGCCCACGCACTGCCGGGCACCAGGTCGGCGGGCTTCAACACCACGCAGTTGCCGAACGCCAGGGCCGGCGCGATCTTCCAGGCGGGGATGGCCATGGGGAAGTTCCACGGCGTGATCAGACCCACGACGCCGATGGGCTCGCGCGTGACCTCCACGCCGATGCCGGGCCGCACCGAGGGCACGGTCTCCCCCGCCAGGCGCAGGCATTCGCCGGCGAAAAACTTGAAGATCTGCCCGGCGCGGGCGACTTCGCCGATGCCTTCTGCGCGGGTCTTGCCTTCCTCGCGCGCCAGCAGCGCGCCCAGCTCCTCGCGCCGCGCGAGGGTTTCATTGCCGATCTTGTCCAGCGCATCGTGGCGCGCCTGGATGCCCGACGTGCTCCATGCGGGGAAGGCAGCGGTGGCGGCCGCCACGGCGGCGTCCACGTGCGAGGCGTTGCCCTGGGCGTATTCGCCCACCACATCGGCCAGGTTGCTGGGATTGGTGTTGGGCGCGGCCTGGGACGTGGAAACCCATTCGCCGTTGATGAGCAGGCCGTGGGGGGAGGAAGCAGACATGGGAATCCTTGGGAAGTGTGTGGACGGAGAAAAGGAGAGGCGGGCACGGCCCTGAAGGCGTGTCATTTGAAATATTGGAACACTAATATATTAGTGCACGAATGCGAGAATCCATGTATGCCCATACTGACCAAGTTCCGCCTTGACCGTGCGCGCCTGGCCGCCCCGCAGGTCTTCGAAAGCCTGCGCGAGGCCATTCTGACGCTGGAGCTGGTGCCCGGCGCGATGCTGGTGCGCAGCGACCTGGCCGGGCAATTTGGCGTGAGCCAGACGCCCATCCGCGAGGCGCTGCTGCGCCTGGAAGAGGAGGGCCTGGTGGAAGTCTTTCCCCAGCACGCCACGCTGGTCAGCCGCATCGACGTGGCGGCCGCGCGTGAAGCGCACTTCCTGCGCCGCTCCATCGAGCTGGAGATCGTGCGCACGCTGGCGCTGCAGCCGCCTCCCGGCCTGGTAGTGCAATTGCAGGCGCAGTGCGCACTGCAGGAATCGCTGGCGGCCGCGCAGCGCTATGACGACTTTCTGGGAGCGGACCACGGCTTTCACCGCCTGATGTATGAGGCGGCCGGCGTCATGGGCCTGTGGGCGCTGGTGCGCCGCTACTCCGGCCATGTGGATCGCCTGCGCCGCCTGCACCTGCCCACCGCAGGCAAGACGGGCGTCATCATGCGCCAGCACCGGGCCATCCTCGATGCCATTGACCGGCAGAACGCTCCCGCGGCCCAGGAGGCGTTGCGCGAGCACCTGTCGGGCACGCTCAGCGCGGTGGATGACGTATGCGCCCAGCATCCGGATTACATCCTGCAGGGTTAGGGACAATCCCTGGGCCATTCCAGCGGCCGTTGCCAGAAAAGTGCATACACTTCCTGTTCACAAAACGGGTCGCAGCGGTGCCCCGGCAGCTTCCTGCCACGGTGCGCGGCCCCTCTTTTTCTGCTCAGAGCGCCCGCAGTGGTGAGCAGCTTGCAGGCGGCCCGCCGGGCCGCCAAGGTTGAAACACGATGGAAAGCTACTTCCTCGACTGGGCCAATCTGCTGCTGCGCTGGCTGCACGTCATCACTGCCATCGCCTGGGTGGGCTCCTCGTTCTACTTCGTCTTTCTGGACAGCAGCCTCACGCCGCCGGTCGACGAGGACCTGAAGCGCCAGGGCGTGAACGGCGAGCTTTGGGCTGTGCACGGCGGGGGCTTCTACCACCCGGTCAAGTTCAACGTGGCGCCCCCGAAGCTGCCGGACCATCTGCACTGGTTCTTCTGGGAGAGCTACACCACCTGGCTCAGCGGCTTTGCGCTGCTTACGGTTTCGTATCTGTGGAACGCGGGCATCTACCTGGTGCATCCGGCCGACCCGCTCATGTCGCCCGCCATGGCCATCGCGGCGGCACTGGCCTTCCTAGTGGTGTTCTGGCTGCTGTACGACGGCATCTGCCGCGTGTTCGGCCAGAAGACCAACGGCGATGCCATCGTGGGGACGTTGGTGCTGGTCCTGGTGTGCATCGCCGCGTGGCTGGCCTGCCGCATCTTCCCCGGCCAGGCGGCTTTCCTGCTGATGGGCGCGATGCTCGCCACCTCGATGAGCGCCAACGTGTTCTTCTGGATCATTCCCGGCCAGCGCAAGGTGGTGGCGGCACTGAAGGCCGGCCAGCCGGTGGACCCGGTGCATGGCAAGCGCGGCAAGCAGCGCAGCGTGCACAACACGTACTTCACGCTGCCGGTGCTGTTCGCCATGCTCTCCAACCACTACGGCTGGCTCTACAACCATGGGCAGAACTGGTTGGTACTGATCCTCATGATGTTCGCGGGCGCGGCCATTCGCCAGTTCTTCGTGATGCGCCACGGCTACAAGCTGGGCCGCAACGGCCATCCCTGGCCTTATGCGGCCGTCGGCGTGGTGGTGCTGCTGGGCGTGGTGGTATGGCTCAAGCCGGCTGCGCCAGCCGTGTCCGCCGCCGCGCCGGCCGCCGCAGGCTACGAACAACTGCACGCCGTCATGCAAAAACACTGCGTGGTGTGCCACAGCGCCAACACCGTCGCGCAGAAGAACGTGAAGTTCGACACCCCGCAGGACGTGAAGAGCCACGCGCAGCAGATCTACCAACAGGTGGTGCAGCTGCGCAAGATGCCATTTGGCAACCCGGGCGCACTGTCCGACGAAGAGCGCGAAACCTTCAAACGCTGGTACGAGAACGGCGCCAGCATCGCGCCCTGACGCCCCCCGGTGTTGCGGGCATCATCCGGAGCCATGCACCTTTACCGATCTGCGCTCCTGCGCTTTGCCGACGACGGCACGGCCCTGTACGAAGAAGACGGCCTGTTGGCCACCGCACCCGATGACCGGGGCGTGCAGCGCGTGCACGCCGCCGGCGCGTGGCGCGCGCTGGCGCCCCTTTATTTTTCTCAGGCCTCGCAGCCGGTGACCCACTGGCCTGGCCGCATCATTGCACCCGGCTTCGTGGACATGCATGTGCACTACCCGCAGCTGGACGTGATCGGCTCGCCCGCCGAAGGCCTGCTGCCCTGGCTGGAGAACTACACCTTCCCGCACGAGTCGCGCTTCGCCGATGCCGGCTACGCCGCCGGGGTGGCGGGCTTTTTTCTGGATGAGCTGCAGTGCAACGGCGTGACCACGGCGCTCACCTTCGCCACCTCGCATCCGGGCTCGGTGGATGCGCTGATGGCGCAAGCCCAGGCGCGGCGGCTGCGCCTGATTGCCGGCAAGGTGCTGCAAGACCGCCACTCGCCCGACGGCGTGCGCGACGCGACCGAGCAGTCGCTGATCGACACCGAGGCGCTGATCCAGCGCTGGCACGGCCAGGGCCGCCTGGGCTACGCCATCACGCCGCGTTTTGCCCCCACCAGCACGCCGCAGCAGCTGAGCGGCGCGGGTGCGCTGGCCGCGCGCTACCCCGACGTATGGGTGCAGTCCCATGTGGCGGAGAACCAGCAGGAGATCCGCTGGGTGCGGGAGCTGTTCCCCGGCACGCGCAGCTACCTGGATGTGTATGCCCGTGTCGGCCTGCTGCGTGAGCGCGCGGTGTACGCGCATTGCATCCATTTCGACGACGAGGACCGCGCCGCCATGCGCGAGAGCGGCGCGGTGGCTGCCGTGTGCCCCACGAGCAACCTGTTCCTGGGCAGTGGCCAGTTTGACTTTGCGGGCGCGGACCGCATGGGCTTCGGCTACGGCTTGGCCAGCGACGTGGGCGGCGGCACCAGCTTCAGCCCTTTCCACACGATGCTGGCCGCGTACTACGTAGGCCGGGAGGGGCAGACCAAGACGGGACTGAGCCTGGCGCCGCAACGGCTGTGGTGGCTGCATACCGCCGGTGCCGCGCGGGCGTTGGGGCTGGATGGCGTGGTGGGCAACCTGCAGCCGGGTTGCGAAGCCGACTTCGTGGTGCTGAATCCTGCAGCGACCCCGCTGCTGGCGCGGCGCACGGCGGGCGCCGCCCACCTGGACGAACTGCTGTTCGCGATGATCGTGCTCGGCGACGACCGTTTGATCGAGCGCACAGTCATTGCATGAAATATTTGCCTCTGACGCTTATGTATCAAGCGCCAGCAGCTATCATTTAAGTAGCTTTCATTCGCCTAGAATACGCGCCAGGAGTACCCCATGAGCATCAAGAGCGACAAATGGATCCGCCGCATGGCCGAGCAGCACGGCATGATCGAGCCGTTCGAGCCCGGCCAGATCCGGCAGCAGGACGGGCGCAAGATCATCAGCTACGGCACCAGCAGCTACGGCTACGACATCCGCTGCGCGCGTGAATTCAAGGTCTTTACCAACATTCACAGCACCGTGGTGGACCCGAAGAACTTCGACGAAAAGAGCTTCGTGGACTTCGAGGGCGACTACTGCATCATCCCTCCCAACAGCTTCGCGCTTGCGCGCACCGTCGAGTACTTCCGCATCCCGCGCGATGTGCTCACCGTCTGCCTGGGCAAGAGCACCTATGCGCGCTGCGGCATCATCGTCAACGTCACGCCGTTCGAGCCCGAGTGGGAAGGCTACGTGACGCTGGAGTTCTCCAACACCACGCCGCTGCCCGCCAAGATCTACGCGGGTGAGGGCTGCGCGCAGGTGCTTTTCTTCCAGGGTGACGAGGAATGTGCCGTGAGCTACAAGGACCGCAACGGCAAATACCAGGGCCAGCACGGGGTGACGCTGCCCAAGGCCTGAAGGACCTGTCTGAAGGACCGCGGCCTGGACCGTGGGGTGCGCGCCGACTCCTGCGCCGGCGCTTGCCGCCGTCCTACACGCGGGCTGGCCCTGCGCCGGTGGTACGGCTGCGTGGCGCTGCCTAGGATGGCTGCAGTGTTTCAGGAGTACTGCATGTCCCGCCCCATCCATGATCCCGCCTCCCCCGCTGCGCCACGGCCATGGGATCCGCCCGTGAAATCTGCGCCCACGCCCAGCCTCTGGATGTGGCTGGGTGCCGCCATCGTCATCCTTGCGCAGTTGTGGGTGCTGCAGGCGGTGGTGGAACGCCACACGCACCAAGCCCACGAACGGATGGCGAAGTACGTCAACCACACGCTGCAGCCGCGCCCGTCGCCGGACATGTTGCTGGCCGCGCAGTAGTGCGCGGCGCGAAATCCCGAGGGTGCCGCCGCGGGCGTAACATCGGCGGCTGGTGCGTCGTGCACGCAGGAGATCACCCATGAGATGGGAAGGCAATCGCGAATCGGACAACGTGGAAGACCGGCGCAGCGGCGGCGGGGGCGGCTTCATCGGCGGACGCTCGATCGGCATTGGCACCATCGTTGTGGCGCTCATCGGCTGGGGTGTGTTTGGCATCAACCCGCTGACCACCATCGGCGTACTGTCGGGCGGGGGCGCGCCGCAGGTCCAACAGGGGCCGGCCCAGCGTCCGCCGCAGGGCGACCGTGAGGCCGCCTTCGTCTCCACCGTCCTGGCGTCCACGGAGGATGTGTGGACGCAGGTGTTCCAGCAAGGTGGGGCGCAGTACCGCCAGCCCAAGTTGGTGCTCTACCGCGGCGCCACGCCCACGGCCTGTGGCACGGGGCAGAGCGCGATGGGGCCGTTTTACTGCCCTGGGGACCAGAAGGTGTACCTGGACATGGATTTCTTCGACACCATGAGTCGCCAGCTGGGTGCGCCAGGCGAATTTGCCCGCGCCTACGTGATCGCGCACGAGGTCGGCCACCATGTGCAGACCCTGCTGGGCACCACCGGCAAGGTGGACGGCATGCGCGGGCGCGTGAGCCAGCGCGAGCAGAACGCGCTGTCGGTTCGGCTGGAACTGCAGGCCGACTGCTACGCCGGCATTTGGGCCCACCATTCGCAACAGGCCAAGAACTGGCTGGAGCAGGGCGACATCGAGTCCGCGGTGAACGCCGCCGAGCAGATCGGTGACGACGCGCTGCAGCGCCAGCAGACCGGCACCGTGCGGCCCGATGCCTTCACCCACGGCTCCAGCGCGCAGCGCGTGCGGTGGTTCACGCAGGGGTTCAAGACCGGCAGTGTGCAAGGCTGCAACACTTTCAATGCACAGTCGCTTTGACACCGTGAACGCGCGCTAAGCCGTCGTTTTCGCGCCAAGCAGGAGGCGCCCCGGTACAGGCCGTTAACGGCCTTGTTGGCCTTCGCCGCTGCTGCAATGCGACAATAGCGGCTTCATGACACAACCCTATTCCACTCTTGCGCTGGCCGAGCCGCTCAAGCGCGCCGTAGCCGAGATGGGCTACGAGAACATGACGCCGATCCAGGCGCAGGCGATCCCTGTCGTGCTGACCGGCAAGGACGTGATGGGTGCGGCGCAAACCGGCACCGGCAAGACAGCGGCCTTTTCGCTGCCGTTACTGCAGCGCCTGCTCAAGCACGAGAACAGTTCAGCCTCTCCCGCGCGCCACCCTGTGCGCGCGCTCGTGCTGCTGCCCACGCGCGAGCTGGCGGACCAGGTGGCGCAGCAGATCGCGCTGTACGCCAAGTACACCAAGCTGCGCAGCACGGTGGTGTTTGGCGGCATGGACATGAAGCCGCAGACCATCGAGCTGAAAAAGGGCGTCGAGGTGCTGGTGGCCACGCCCGGCCGTTTGCTGGACCATATCGAGGCCAAGAACGCGGTGCTCAATCAGGTCGAGTACGTGGTGCTGGACGAGGCCGACCGCATGCTGGACATTGGCTTCCTGCCCGACCTGCAGCGCATCCTCTCCTACCTGCCCAAGCAGCGCACCACGCTGCTGTTCTCCGCCACCTTCTCGCCCGAGATCAAGCGCCTGGCCGGCAGCTATCTGCAGGACCCGATCACCATCGAGGTCGCGCGCCCCAACGAGACCGCCTCCACCGTGGAGCAGCGCTTCTTCGCGGTAGACGGCGACGACAAGCGCCGCGCCATCCGCCATGTGCTGAACGAGCGCGGCCTCAAGCAGGCCTTCATCTTCGTGAACAGCAAGCTGGGCTGCGCGCGCCTGGCCCGCAGCCTGGAGCGCGACGGTCTCAAGACCGCCGCGTTGCATGGCGACAAGAGCCAGGACGAGCGACTGAAGGCGCTGGAAGCCTTCAAGAGCGGCGAGGTGGACCTGCTGGTCTGCACCGACGTGGCGGCGCGGGGCTTGGATATCAAAGACGTGCCCGCGGTGTTCAACTACGACGTGCCCTTCAATGCAGAGGACTATGTGCACCGCATCGGCCGTACGGGCCGCGCCGGCGCATCGGGTCTGGCCGTCACGCTGGTGGCCAGCAGCGATACCCGCCTGGTGGCGGATATCGAGAAGCTCATCAAGAAGAAGATCGAGCTGGAACCGCTGGAATTGCAGGAAGATCGTCAGCGGGGCCGCTACAACGACGGCCGCCGCGCCTGGGGCGGTGACGATTCGGGCGAGGGCGCTCCAGCCGCCCCCCGCAGCCGCGAGCGCAGCGCGTACCGCTCTGCGCCTGCAGCGTCTCGCGATCCGTTCTTCGACAAGCCCTACGAGGCCGGCACCTCGGCCGGTGCGTCGGCGAGTTGGGAGGTGGCCCCCAAGGCATCGCCCGCGCGTGGCGGCATCTCCGCCAACATCAAGCCCAAGCGCAAATTACCCGCCTTGTTCAAGGCGCCGCAGGCCTCTACGGCCGAGCCATCAACCCACTGAAAACACAGGCCGCCGTTCAGCGGCCTTTTCAATAAAAAGTGCCCCTGGCGCTTTCGGAATAAGCGCTGGTAGCTATGTTTTTAATAGCTAATGCTAGGGGTGATTGTGCCCGCCAGGGCCCGCCAACTGCGCGATCAGGGGGGCATCCACGGCGCCAAAGGCGAGCACTGTGCCGCCGCGCTGTGCGGCAAAGGCCTGTGCGGCCTCCCGTGTCGAGAACGCGGGCAGATTGCCGGCGCGCATCGGCCCCCGCGCCGACGAGCCGTGCACGTAATAGGCAGACAGCGCGTCCGTCCAGCGGGCGCCGCCCGCGGCCGCTGGCCGCGTGGTGTCGGTGACGTAGTGCGCCATGATGTCCCGTGCACTGCGGCCGGGGCTGTAGCGGGCCACGTCCTGCAGGTACATGAACAGCGACAGGGGCGAGTCGAAAAACTGTGCGTCGCCATTGCGAAAGATGACCTGCGCCGCCCAGTCGGGCGAACGGGCGGGGAACATGCCACACACGGGACAGCGCGCATCCACCGGAATGGGGCGCGCTGCTGTGGGCGGCAGGCCCGACGCGGGGTCGTACGGCGTCGGGGGTGCGACGATGCACACGTCCGGCTCCAGAGCGGGAGCCGGCTGGGGCCGCAGCGCGCTGCGCAGGCCCGGAACGCCCCAGAGCCCGCCCGCCGCGGCTGCAAACGCCAGCGTGCCCGCAACCAGCATGCGCCTGCGGCGTGGCTGGTGCGGCGGAGGACTCAGCGTGGATGCAGACATGGTGCAAGGGCTGTTACATGCGGGTGTCGTGCAGCGCACCGCCGCTCAGGTCCACCATGTCGAGCTTGATGTCCGCAAAGCGCAGCACCTTGCCGCCATGTTCACCGGCGAACTTGGCCGCATCGGCCTCCTGCGCGAAGCTGGCGATGGTGGGGCCCATGGAGCCATGCCGCTTGCTGCCCAGCACGTAGACGGCGGTCTTGGCGTCGATCCAGTGGCCTTTGGGTTCGTTCCAGTCGGCCTTGCCCATGTCCTGCACGTACACGGCGCGCACTGCACGCACTTGTTCGCCGGCGAGCAGGGTGTTGAACAGTTCGATGGTGTCGCAGAAGAAGGAGGGCTTTTCCTGGCCCGCGTAGTGGATCTGCGCCTTGGGGCCGGGGTAGTCTGCAAGCAGCATGCCGTCGAGCTCGCAACTTGTGGAACGGTCGATCTCCACGGGCGCAAGGGACTGCTGTTCGGCTGCCTTGTCGCCGCAGCCAGCCAGCAGGCTGCTGGTGGCCAGCGCCGTGAAGGCGGCCATGCCCAGTGCACGGCGACGGGTGATGCAGGAACAGGTCATGGCTTGAATCTCCAGTTGGCGATGGCGAGCGGCAGGGCGATCCACGCCAGCATCACGCCACCCATGATTGCGGGGCTACCCAGCGACGAGGGAACGACGCTGGCGAGCCCGTAGAGCGTGCGCACGTCTTCGAGCGAGAACACATTGAGAATGCGGAACACGTCGGCCGGGTTCAGCAGCAGCAGCCAGGCGAACGCATCGCCCGCGAACTGCCCGCCCGTGGCCACCAGCAGGCCCAGCAGCAGCAAATCGAACACCAGCACGAAGAAGAACCAGGTAGCGATGGCCAGGCCCGAGGCGCGCGTGCGGTCGCGAGCCAGCACCGATAGCATCACTGCCAGGCTCAGGAATGCGAGGCCCAGCAATACCGAGCTGATCATGAAGCCGCCGTAGTGGAACAGGGCATTGGCGCTCATGTGGCGCCACAGCAGCACCGCCACCAGCCCGAAGCCCGCCAGGGTGGAGAGCGCCAGCGCAGCCGCCAAGCCCAGGTATTTGCCCAGCAGCAATTCCAGCCGGGTAATGGGCAGGGCCAGCAGCAGATCGAGTGAGCCGCGCTCGCGCTCGCCCACGATGGCATCGAACCCCAGCAACAGCGCAATCAGCGGGATGAGGTAGATGACCAGGCTGACGAGGCTGGCGATGGTGAACTCGATGGAGCGAAAGCCCACCGTGCCCTGCTGCGCGCCGCCGAAGTAGGCGATGACGAGTGAGAACACGGTGAAGACGAGGGCCACCGCAAGCACCCAGCGATTGCGCATGCGATCGCGGAATTCCTTGGCGGCGATGGTGAAGATCTGGGTCAGTTCCATGGGGCGTCGTGGTCAGGGTGTCAGTCGGCGAAGCCGAAGAACACGTCTTCGAGCGAGGGCTCCAGCAGCTTGAGGTCGCGCACGCGCGCGCCCAGTGGCGCGAGGGCGGCCAGCACGGCCATCTTCTGCTCGCGCGGGCAGTGCAGGCGCAAGCCTTCGGGCGTGTGCTCGGGGACGATGCCCGTCGCTTGCTCCAGCGCCTGTGCGGCGGCGGGCCGGTCGGCGGGTGCGATGTCCAGTTCGAACGACAGCGGCATGCGGGTTTGCTCGCGCAGCTGCTGCACGCTGCCCAGCGCCTGGATGCGGCCGGCCGAGAGAATGGCGAGCCGGTCCACGCGTTCTTGCAGTTCGGCGAGGATGTGCGAGGTGATGACCATGGTCACGCCCTCGGCCTGCAGGCCCCGCAGCGTGGCGTAGAAGTCGCGGATCGCCTGCGGGTCCAGGCCGTTGGTGGGTTCGTCCAGGAACAACACGCGCGGGCTGCCCAGCAATGCCTGCGCGAAGCCCAGGCGCTGGCGCATGCCCTTGGAATACTCGCGCACCGGGCGCTTGCCGGCGTGTGCCAGGCCCACGCGCTCCAGAATGTCCGCGCACTGCGCCAGCGGGGCGGATTTCAGCCGCGCGAAAAAGCGCAGCGTCTCCAACCCGTCCAGGTTGTCGTAGAGCACCACGTTTTCAGGCAGGTAGCCCAGTTGGCGGCGGGCGGCGCGGAACCCCCGCCCACCCACCTGGGCGCCTGCGATCAAAAGCGTGCCCTGCGTGGGCTTCACCAGGCCCAGCATCATCTTGAACAGCGTGCTCTTGCCTGCGCCGTTGTGCCCGATCAGGCCGAAGATCTCGCCCTTGGGGATGTCCAGGTCCACGCCGTCCACGGCGTGCAGCGCGCCGTAGTGCTTGCTGACGCCGCGCAGCGAGATGGCCACGTTGTCACTGGCCGGGGAAATGCTTGCCACGCCATTCACTCCATTGTTGATTGCTGGGCTGCATGCGCGGCTTCGGGTCCACGACCGATGGCACGCGCAGCACCGGGAACTGCCGGCCCACCAGGCGCAGGGCCTGCACGGCCGGGCTGGCCAGCAGCAGCTTGACGCTAGGGTGGCGCCAGGTCAGGCGGTCCACCATGTCGTTGGCCTCGTAGGGCGCATCGCCGACACCGTCGCCATCGCGGTCCCAGCCCAGGTAGTTGCTCCAGTGGTTGCCGCTCTTGGCGCCCCAGCGCTCGTCGCGCGCACCCACGTAGCGTACCTGCTCGCGGTTGGAGATGAAGTCGTTGCCTTCGACTTCGTTGTTCTTCGAGCCCGCGGCCAGGTGCACGCCGACGGTGTTGTCCACCACCAGGTTGTTGTTGAGCTTGATGTACTCCACGTCGTAGATGAAGAAGCCCCGGCTGTTGCCGGCCACGACGTTGCCTTCGATCACCGAATCCTGCAGCGTGCGCAGCATGATGCCGTGGTCGGAGTTGCCCCAGGCGCGGTTGTTGCGCACGGTCTGCTCGCGCACTTCCATCAGGGCCAAGCCGCCACGGTTGTAGTAGGTGTCGTTGTCCTCCCACAGGTTGTAGTAGGAGTTCATGTAGTGCGTGCCGTAGCGGCTGTGATGCAGCCGATTGCCCTTGAACAGCGCATGGTGCGAGACGTCCACGTAGAGCGCGTCGCGCACGAAGCTGATGTTGTTGTTCAGGATCTTTGCGCCTTTGGTGTTGTACAGCTGCACGCCGTTGCCACGCTGCGGGGAGGAGTATTCACGCTTGCCGGTGATGACGTTGTGCTCGATGAGCACGTCATTGGCCTTCTCGATCCACAGGCCGAAAAGGTTGTAGGTGAGGTCGCAGCGGCGTACGACGGCACGGTGGGCGCCAGGGTAGAGGTAGATGCCGGCGTTCTGATCCTTGAGGTCGTCACCCGAGTCGCGCACGATCAGGCCCTCGATCACCACGTCCGGTGCGGTGACGCGGATGGTGTCGCCCTGGTTGCCACCGCTGATGGTGGGGCGGTCCACGCCGCGCAACGTGAGGGGCTTGTCGATCACCAGATTGGCGCGGTACGTGCCCCGCGCAATCTCCAGCACATCGCCTGCCTTGGCTTTGCGCACGGCGGCGGTCAGATCGTCGCCCGCTCGCACATGGAGGGTGGCCGCCTGGCAGGCCCCGGCGAGGGTCATCGCCAAGGCCAGCATTAAGTGGGTGACGCCGCCCTTCATGGGGTGAACAGTCCCAGCGCCTGCAGCACCAGGAACAGCGCAGCACCGATCATCAGGTTCTTGAATCCTACGTAGCTCATCATGTCCATTACACCTGCAACGCGGTAATTGTCGCGCCACCATGGGCCGTCCTTGACGTAACGGCGGCCCGACAGGCGAATCAGCACTTCGTACACGCTCCAGCCGAACCACCAGCCGATGATGGCGCCCGACGAGAGGTGGCCCATGGCCGCCATGATCCAGGCGATGGTGGCCGCCACCGCCAGCGACAGCCCGGCGATCTGCAGCGCGCGCTGGCTGCGCCAGCCTTCGGCGCTCCAGGGCCAGAGATGGTCGCGCAGTTCCAGCAGTAGCCAGCTCATGAAGCCTACGTTGCGCTTGTGCGCGGGCAGCGTGGGTTCGGTGGGCATGCGCGGATCGGGTCCCTGGGCGGCCTTGGCCGATATCTGGTCCTGCACGGTGGCGGGGTAGATGGGGATGAAGTAGCCATTCTTGCCGATAGGCGTCATCTCCAAGCCGTCCTTCTCGCGGCGCTTGCGCTCCTTGGCCAGAGGCGGGCAGCCCTTGGTGTCGGTGTACAGGATCATGCAATCCAGGCAATGCAGGCATTCCCGGTGGTCGATGCGCCCGTCGGCGTCGATGGCCTGGGCTCCGCAACCCACTGCGCAGGCCTTGCAGCTGTTGCAGTCCTGCTTGCGCTTCAACCCGAACCAGCGGAAGGTGCTGGGCATGGCCAGCGAGGCGCCCAGCGGGCAGATGTACTTGCAGTAGGGGCGCTCGATGAAGATCGACACGCCGAGGATGGCGGCGACGAACAGGCCATAGGGCCATGCCCGGTTCATCACGCCGACCAGGAACGTGGTCTTGAAGGGTTCGACCTCGGCCAGCTTCTCGGCCAGACCCATGGAGAACATCGACACCGCCAGCAGGACGAAGAAGACGGCGTACTTGATCCACTTGAGCCGGTCATGCCACTTTTGCGGCAGCTGTGTCTGGAAGCGCTTCAGCCCGAGGGCCTTGGCGATCTTGAAGATCGCCTCCTGCAGCGAGCCGAACGGACACATCCAGCCGCAGAACAGCCCGCGCCCGAACAAGAAGGCGGTCACGATGATGAAGATCCAGAACAGGAAGATGAACGGATCGGACAGGAACAGCGACCAGGTCCACTGGAACAGGACGGAGTGGAACCAGGTCAGCACCTGGGTGATGGACGGCTGGGCCATGTAGCCAAAGCCGATCCAGAAGATGCTGATGGCCCAGAAGGTGTACTTGAAGCCATTGACCGGCCACTTGTTCTTGTGCGTGGACAGGCGGGTGAGCCTTTCGCGGAAGGCGTACACCACAGTGACTGCGATCAGCAGCAGGGCGAACAGGCTGATGGGCAGGGCCTGCGATTTCCAGATGCGTACCCAGGGGGCATCGGGTTCTTGCACCTTGGGGCGGCCGCCTTCGAGCAGATCTGCCGGCAACCAGTACTTGGACTCGAAGACGGCAAAGCTGCGATGGCCTGTGGCCCGATCGACCCGGTTGCCCAGGAAGGCGAATTTCCACGGATAGGCCGCAGAAAAGGCCTGCGAGCGGATGATGAAGATGGACGACTCGGTGTAGCGGGGTGCGCCGGCGGCCTCCAGGCCGTACAGGTTGAGGGAGTCCAGGTCGCGGAAGGTGAAGGAGTCGGCACCTTGCTTGACCTGCACACGGTCAAAAATGCCGCCGCGGACGAAACCTGATCCCTTGAAGGACTCCTGCCCGCCGGTCTTGATGACGAAAATGGCGCTCTCGCCTTCCTTGAGGCGTGAACGCAGGCTTTCGAAGCTGTTCTTGCCCAGCAGACTGCGGCCTACGTCGGGCTGGTTCAGGTCACCGAACCACATTTCGATGAAGGGCTCGGGGCCGCGCGGCAGGCCCACCTGTTCGGGCTTGACCAGCAATTGCTGCACTGCGCCCATCTTGACGAGTTGGGCCCAATCGTAGGTTTGTCCGGTGGTGACAAAGCGGGGCTGCTCGCGCACCGTGGGAGCAATGATGCCGGTCTGGCGTGCCACGGCCGAGCCCGAGGCCATGACCACCTGGTTCTGAGCCACCACGGTGACGGTGGCTCCGGAGATGGCGTCGACGCCGATGACGTTCTCATCGGGGCGGGAAGGGCCGACTTCGATGGTGTCGGTGACCGACTTGCCAATGTACTGGTTGTTGAAATTGATGAGTGCCGACTCCGGGATGCCCAGCAGCAGGATGGGCTCGGAGTGCTTGAGCACCTTCATGCCGACGAAGCGGCCCTGCGTGTCCATACCGATGAGCGTGACCACCGGCTTGCCCGAGTAGGCGGGCGTGTCGGTGATGTCGGTCGACAGCATGACGTAGCCCAGAAGCTTCTTCTGGGCCGAGTCGTTGTCATACGCCTCGACATAGGGCGGCTGGCCCTTGCGCGGCGAAAAATGCGTAGCGCCCGGAAATACTTCGGTGCACGGCAGCAGCGCGCACATGTCGGGCGTGGTGGCCAGGTTCGCAGGCAGTTCCGCCTCGTAGGCTCCTGCGTGCGCCCGGGGCACCCAAAGCGGGGCGGCGAGGACCAGAGCAAGACAGAAAGCGGCTAACCGTGAACCTAGGGAAAACATTGCACTATCCAACTAATAGCAGGCGCCGCTTGCTGCGTCTGCGAAAGAAGCCAATTTGATTTGCAACCCTCCCAGGCCAGGCCCAGGAGGGTTGCGCATCATCAGGCTTCGACGATCATGCGCGTGCGCATTTCCAGGTGCAGCGCATGGCAGAACGTGGAGCAGTAAGCCCAGAACACACCGGGCTTGTCGGCGATGAAGGTCACCGACTTCGTCTCCAACGGGTTGATCACGAACTGGATGTTGTACTTGGGCACCGCGAAGCCGTGCGTCAAATCTTCGATCTTGTCGAGGTTCGTGAGGATCAGTGTGACTTCATCGCCCTTCTTGACGGTGAATTCACGCAGGCTGAAGGCAGGGGCCTGCGACGTGAGCTTCACCGTGACCTTCTTGCCGTTGCGGAAGACGCCGGATTCCTTGGCGTCCTTGACGGCCAGCGGGAACTCGTCCAGGTCGTAGACCTGCTTGGGCTTCACGATGTCACGCTTGAAGATGATGAAGTCGTGGGGCTCGCCGCGCACCGGGTGGTCGGCCAGCAGCACCATCTTGTCGCCCGAGATGTCGATCAGCTGCTCGTTCTCGGGGTGGAAGGGGCCCACGGGCAGGAAACGGTCCTTGGAGAACTTGCAACCCACGGCGAGGAACTTGCCGTCAGCGGCCACGGTTTCCGAGTGCGTGGCATTGATGTGCCCAGGCTGGTAGTGCACGTCCAGGCGGTCCACGACGTAGGTGGCGTTCTTGTCACCCTTGTGGAAGGCGATGGCCTTGTCGATGTTCCACTTGACGATCTGGCTGTCCAGGAACAGCGTGGTGTAGGCGTTGCCGCGGCCGTCGAAGGCGGTGTGCAGCGGGCCCAGGCCGATTTCCACCTCGGCGACGA
Source organism: Diaphorobacter sp. J5-51 (assembly GCF_001023515.1). Classification (NCBI taxonomy): domain Bacteria; kingdom Pseudomonadati; phylum Pseudomonadota; class Betaproteobacteria; order Burkholderiales; family Comamonadaceae; genus Diaphorobacter; species Diaphorobacter sp. J5-51. The sequence goes on from NZ_JSYI01000085.1 coordinate 76,930, forward strand.
TGGCGTCGTCGAGCTTCTCGCTCTTGCCGTCGAACCAGTCCAGCACCTTGGCCAGCTCGATCACGGTGGCCGTGGGCGACAGCTTGCCGGCGCAGATGAAGTACTTCTGGTCGGGGCTGGCGTTCACGCCGTGCGGGTTCTTGGGAACGCTCACATAGGCGGTGAGAGCGGTCTTGGCATCCTTGTTGGCTTCGCGGGTGCCGTCCACCACGGGCACCTTGGACGTGCCGTAGGTCTTGAACTTGCCGGCCTTCACGGCTTCTTCGATGCGGGCAATGTTGAAGAACAGGCAGGCGTCGCGCTCGGCCGACATCATGTCTTCGTAGTGCACACCGTTCTCGGTGTTGTACTGGTTGGTCGCTGCCAGCTTGCCGTCGAACGACGTGGCCGTCAGGTCGCAGTTGCCGTCGATCAGGACCTGCCAGCGCACTTCCATGGTCTCGGCATCCACGCAGGTGAACATCGAGCGGTACTTCTCGGTGGCGTTCACATCCTTGCCGTCGTTGGGCAGGGGAATGCCGAATTCAGCGCCGCAGAACACGCGCGTGGTGTAGTTGATGTTGGGATCGACCGGATCGCGCTTGTCGGGGAAGATGCCGTGGAAGCCCTGCACGTTGGGCAGCTCGGTGATCTTGTCGCAGATGAAGTAGTCCAGACGGATGCGGGCGATGCGGCTGTTGATCTTGTCGTTGACCCAGGCGTAACGGCCGTCGTAGTTGCCGTCCTTGTACGAGCCGTGCAAGTGGTGGGTGTCCGCCACGGTGTAACGCAGGCTGCCGTCGGGCTTGGTGCCCATCACGGCCTTGGATTCGTTGGTGATGCCCCAGCCCACGAGGGCGTCAGGCACGAAGCAGGGAATGCGCAGAAGTTCACGACCGGAGGGCAGGCCCAGCACGCGAACGTCGCCGTTGTGGCCGCCGCTCCAAAGACCGTAGTAGGTATCGAGCTCACCGGGCTTGAGGTGCACGTTGGCGCCGGCGTGGGCGGCAGCGGGGGCGGGTGCCGGCGCGGGAGTGCCGGATGCTGCAGGGGCGGCCGCGGGCTTGTCGTTGCACGCGGCAACGCCCACGGTCAGTCCCGCCAAAGCAGCGGTATTGATGAACCGGCGGCGTCCCATGCCAACGGTTTCAGGGTTCAGGCTCTCTCTCTTGTCGCTCATGATGTCCTCTTTCAGGTAGTGCAAGCGGAAAATGGGGGCGCGCGCGCAGGTGGTGGCGCGGCCGTGGGGGCAACGGCCACCACACGAGGCGGTGGCAGGGGTACGGAATGGGTGATGGGCCAGCCCGGCACGGTCAGTACGGCGGGCTGCGGCGGTTCCATGCTGGGCAGGCACAGCGAGCAGTCCATGCCCAGGGTGTCGAGCACGGCATTGCTACCGGCATGGTGAACCACCAAGGTGGCGCCGCTGGCACTGGAACAGACCAGTTCCATGGTGCGCGGCTGAATGAGGGGGGAGGCCAGTGCCGCCCCAAAACCAAGGACGAACCACGCCACTGCCCACCAGCGTAGGAGGTTCAGGGAGCGGAGTTTATCCATGGCGGGAGTATGGGCTCTAACGGCGCGTGGTGGAAGCCACCTCTGCGGTGGTAGTGGCTAAATGTTCACTTCGAATGTTTCTTTCGATGTTGATTTACATCAAATGAATGATTCTGGAAACTACCAAACTGACGACCCATTGAAGGGCAGGCTCGTTGCATGGGGCGCTGGCTAAGATGCCCTTTTGGTTTTGGACGTCAACAAGAAAGGCTTTCATGAAAAAAACATCTCTCACGATGGCACTGGCCGCCGCAACCCTGCTGCTCGCCGCCTGTGGCAAAAACGAAGCTCCGGCGCCCGCACCTGCTCCTGCACCCGCTGCGCAAGCACCGGCTCCCGCGCCTACCCCCGCTCCCGAGCCAGCCGCTCAAGCACCTGCCGCCGCCCCCGCAACGGCTGAGAACACCGTCGGTAAGAGCGTGTTCGGCAAAACCTGCGCGATGTGCCATGCGGCCGGCGTTGCAGGGGCTCCCAAGCCTGGCGATAAGGCCGATTGGGCGCCGCGTATTGCCCAGGGCAAGGACACGCTCTACAAGCACGCCATCGAAGGCTTCACCGGCAGCAAGGGCATGATGCCCGCGCGCGGCGGCGCGGCTTCGCTGAGCGATGACGAAGTAAAGGCCGCCGTGGATTTCATGGCTGACCAGTCGATGTAAGGACCGGAGGGGCTCGCGATGAACTCAGATCGGTGCATGCCGGCGGTAGGCAACCGGTGGACGCGGCGGCGCTTCGCCCTCGCGCTGCCGCTGCTGGGCGCGCTGGCGTACCTCGAACCGCGCCAGGCTTTGGCTGGCATGGTGGAGGGCGCGCAGCCCCTGGTGCGCGCGAGCCGTACCCTCATGGGCACACGCGTGGACATCGCGGCTGCCGTTGGCAATGGCCGCGATGCCGGCGCTGTGCAGCAGGCGATGCTGCACGCATTCGCGGAAATGGAGCGCCTGGAGGCGCTCATGAGCCGTTACCGGGAGGGCAGCGACGTGGCGCGGCTCGGCGCGGCCGCCGGCCGGCATGCCGTGCACGTGGCCCCGGAAGTGATGCAGGTGCTGCGCACGGCGCGTCGCCTGCACCAAGAAAGTGCTGGCGCCTTCGATCCCACCGTCGGTGCACTGCGGGGCTGGCATTTTGAGCCCGGCCACGAAGCCGCGCCGGCACCTGAGGAGATCGCTCAGGCGCTGCGTTTGGTGAACGCGCGCCACCTCGTGCTGGACGAGCGCGCAGGAACGGCCTACCTTGCGCGGCCGGGCATGGGGTTGGATCTGGGCGGCGTGGCGAAGCTACCTATTTTGCAGGCGGGCTTGCAAGTGCTGGAGCGCGCTGGCGTCACGGATGCGCTGGTCAACGGCGGTGGCGATGTCCTGGTCATGGGCCGGCAGCACGACCGTCCCTGGCGTGTGGGCGTGCGCAATCCCTCCGCTCCGGCGCAGCTGCTGGGCGTACTGGAGCTGCAAGGGCGCGGCGTGGTGGCATCGTCCGGCGACTACGAGCGGGGCTTCCTGCGTGCAGGACGCCGCCTGCACCATGTGCTCAACCCCCGCACGGGTTGGCCCACGGAAGGTGTGCCTGGCGTGGCGCTCCTGGCCGAGCGTGTTGAAGAGGTCAACGGCTGGGGCACGGCGCTGATGGTGCAAGGGGCTGCGGCCGCACCTGCATGGCATGCGGACCACGCACATGTCGAAGCCCTCGTGGCGAGCGCTGATGGCACGCGCTGGAGCTCCCCTGGAATGCTCGCCGCGCTGCGGCCAGTGCCGGCGCGCGCAGGATGAAAACGCTTTCTTCGCGGGTCAGCGGCGCCACGAAGAAAGCTTTTGGCGATTTGCGGCTCAACTGACGGAACAGCAAGCGCTCCAAGCTATATTGTTGATAGCATGCCTAGGCGCCGGGCATTTGCGCCTGCGGGCATTCCACGTGGCAGCGCTCGCGGTCGGCCAGTGTCGTGCCGAAACGCACCGCGCTCAGACAGCCGCCCCACACGCAACCGGTGTCCAGCCCGAGGACGTCCGCCCGATCCAGCCAGCCCAACGTGGACCAGTGGCCAAAGGCGATCAATGTGTTCAGCGTGCGACGCCCGGGTGCGTCAAACCACGGCACCAGCCCTGGAGGCGCCTCGGAGGCGCTTTCGGTGCTCTCGAAATCCATACGGCCCTCGGGTGAGCAAAAGCGCATGCGCGTGAGCGCATTCACGATCACGCGCAGGCGGTCCGTTCCCTGAAGTTCCGGGCTCCACAGGTCGGGAGAATTCCCGTACATCTGCTGCAGAAAACCGGCGAACTCCTGGCTTTGCAGGACGGCTTCGACTTCGCCGGCATATGCCAACGTCTCCTCTGCCGTCCATTGTGGCAACACGCCGGCATGCACCATCAGCAGGTCGCCGCCGCCATGGTGCACCCGCCGCGCCAGCGGCTGGTGCCTCAGCCATTCGAGCATCTTGTCCCGATCCGGCGCCAACAGGATGCCCTGCAGCGTGTCGCGCCGCGACGGTCGGCGCGTGCCGTAGGCTGCAGCGAGCAGGTGCAAATCATGGTTGCCCAGTAAAGGCCGCACGCTGTCCCCGAGGGTGATGCATCGGCGCAGCACCGCGGCGGAGTCCGGGCCGCGGTTCACCAGGTCACCCAGCACGTACAACGTGTCCCGGCTGGGAGAAAAACCAATGGTGGCGAGCAGGCGTTCAAAGGCGTTGTCGCAACCCTGGATGTCGCCCACACAATATAGAGCCATATTCTTAGAACAGAGTCAGGAGCAGCGGCGATTGTGCGCGCCAACTGGGTGGAATCGGTGGTTATTTGAAGGGCTATGCGACGCTGGCAAAGTGCTGCGCAAACCAGAAACGTTAGTTCTAGTTGAATCAAATCACCATTTTGGTGCAAGCAATGATGCGGGTGCATTGGTGTACCTGCGCGAGAAAAGGTTCCTTGAGGGTGTCCATGAGAGGTAGTGATCTGGGCTGGGGTTGTTCGTTGCTTTTTTATGCGGCCAATTGCCATGAACTTGTAACGGGATTGGGTTTAGGACTTTATAATCCGCGTGCCCATTAATCCTTAACGCTCCATACCTCCATGACCGTCAGCTACAAAGAACTGTTGAAACAGCGTGAAGCCCTTGAGCAGCAAATCACCGAGGCGCGACGCCGTGAATTGACGGCTGCTATCTCGCAGGTGCGCGAACTGGTGGCGGAATATGGCCTGACGCAGCAGGACGTGTTCCCTGCAGGCCGCACGGGCCGCGTTTCTGCAACCAGTGGAACCAAGGTCGCGCCCAAATACCGCGACCCCGCCACGGGCCAGACCTGGACGGGCCGCGGCAAGGCGCCGAAATGGATTCAAAACGAAGACCGCGAGAAGTTCGCTATTTGAACACCACGTGGCGGCGCGGCTCGGCGCAATTCTCCGGGCCGACCTAACCGCTGTTTTGCGTGTGATTTGAAGAACCCGCTGGGGCGTGGCCTTGGCGGGTTTTGTCGCTTATGAGGGGTGCAGTATTCGTGGCGCGGTGCGCGGCAATATGGTTGCGCGTCAAAGGCCCCTGCTGATGTCAGACACTCGGCAAAGTGGCCCACGCACCGATTAACGGATACGGTGCAGGAGCGGTGGAACGGTGCTTTCTGGCCGCGCGGCGACCGCAGAACGCGTATTCATTTAAATCCGATTGCCCCCAGCGTGGGGTAAAGGTATTTCGCGATGCGTTGGCTCTGCAGTGCGGCGCTGCCAAAATGGGCTCTGTCGTTACCCACAGGAGTTTTTGTATGGCAGCCTCCCGCAACCCCGGTCACGCTTTTGCTTCCACGCTCGCTACGTTTGCCACGGCAGCGGGGAAGAGCGGCAAGTTCTATTCGCTGCCTGCGTTGGCGCGCCAGTTTCCGGGGGTGAACCGGCTGCCCGTGTCCCTGCGCATCGTGCTGGAATCCGTACTGCGCAATTGCGATGGCCGCCGCATCACTGCAGAGCATGTGGAGCAGTTGGCTCGCTGGGCGCCCAATGCGCCGCGCAAGGACGAGATTCCGTTCGTGGTGTCGCGCGTCGTGCTGCAGGATTTCACGGGCGTGCCGCTGCTGGCCGATTTGGCCGCGATGCGCAGCGTGGCCCAGCGCCTGGGCCACAACCCCCGCAAGATCGAACCGCTGGTGCCTGTGGACCTGGTAGTGGACCACTCCATCATGGTGGACTACTACGGCACGAAGAAGGCCCTCGACCTGAACATGAAGCTGGAATTCCAGCGCAACCGCGAGCGCTATGAGTTCATGAAGTGGGGCATGCAGGCCTTCAGCACTTTTGGGGTGGTGCCTCCGGGCTTTGGCATCGTGCACCAGGTGAACCTGGAATACCTCGCACGCGGCGTGCACAAGGGCAACGACGGCGTGTACTACCCCGACACGCTGGTGGGCACCGACAGCCACACCACCATGATCAACGGCATTGGCGTCGTGGGCTGGGGCGTGGGCGGCATCGAGGCCGAGGCCGCCATGCTGGGCCAGCCGGTGTACTTCCTCACACCCGACGTGGTGGGCTTCGAACTCTCGGGCCAACTGCGCGAGGGTGTCACCGCCACCGACCTCGTGCTCACCGTGACCGAGATCCTGCGCCGCGAGAAGGTGGTGGGCAAGTTCGTGGAGTTCTTTGGAGAAGGCACGCGGACCCTGGCGCTGCCCGACCGCGCCACCATCGGCAACATGGCACCGGAATATGGGGCCACCATGGGTTTCTTCCCGGTGGACGAGAAGACCATCGACTACTTCCGCGGCACGGGGCGCACCAAGGCGGAGATCGATGCGTTTGAAGCGTACTTTCGCGCACAAGGCCTGTTCGGTGTGCCGCGCGCGGGGGAGATCGACTACTCGCAGGTGGTGCGCCTGGATCTGGGGGATGTCACCCCCAGCCTGGCCGGCCCCAAGCGCCCGCAGGACCGCATCGAACTGGGCAACGTGTGCCGCCAGTTTGCCGAGCTGTTTAGCAAACCGGTGGCCGAGTCGGGTTTCAACCAGCCCGCTGAGCTGCTGCACACGCGCCACCATATCCACCGGCGCATGGCGCCCGTGACCGAGGGGGCCCCCAGCGAAAAACCCGTACCCGAAGGGGCGCCGCGTTTCCTGGTCGAGATGGAGCAGAACAAGCCGCGCCTGGAGGTGCAGCACGAAGACGCGGCGATCCATTTGCCCGCCAAGGGGGCGGACCCGACCATCGGCAACGGCGATGTGCTGATCGCGGCGATCACCAGCTGTACCAACACCTCCAACCCCAGCGTACTGCTGGCTGCGGGCCTGCTGGCCAAGAAAGCGGTGGAGGCAGGGTTGCGGGTCGCGCCGCACATCAAGACCTCGCTGGCGCCGGGCTCGCGCATCGTGACCGAATACCTCACGCAGACCGGGCTGCTGCCCTATCTGGAAAAGCTGGGCTTTGCCCTGGTGGGATATGGCTGCACGACCTGCATCGGCAATGCGGGCGATTTGGCGCCCGAGCTCAATGAGGTCATCACCAGCAATGACCTGGTGTGTGCCGCGGTGTTGTCGGGCAACCGCAATTTCGAGGCGCGCATCCACCCCAACCTCAAAGCCAACTTCCTGGCCAGCCCGCCGCTGGTGGTGGCCTATGCGATCGCGGGCACGGTGCTCAAGGACCTCATGACCGAACCGGTCGGCAAGGGCAAGGGCGGGCGCGACGTGTACTTGGGCGACATCTGGCCCAGCAGCGACGAGATCCATGCGCTCATGAAGTACGCCATGAACGGCAAGGCCTTCAAGGAGAACTACGCCAAGGTCAAGACCGACCCCGGAGCCCTGTGGAACAAGATCCGCGGGGTGGACGGAGACGTCTATGTGTGGCCCGGCAGCACCTACATCGCGGAGCCGCCATTCTTTGCGGATTTTGCTCTCGATTCAGTAGCTGCCAGCGATGGTAAACAGGGCGCTGCAGGCCAAAAAACCTCGGAATCCGTGATGGGTGCCCGCATCATGGCGCTGTTCGGTGACTCCATCACCACGGACCACATCTCTCCCGCAGGCTCCATCCCGGAAACCTCTCCCGCCGGCCAGTGGCTGCTGCAGCACGGGGTGGCCAAGCCCGACTTCAACAGCTACGGCGCGCGCCGCGGCAACCACGAAGTGATGATGCGTGGCACCTTTGCCAACGTGCGCATCAAGAACCTCATGCTCCCGCCGCTGGCCGACGGCTCGCGCGAGGAGGGGGGCGTCACCATCTTTCAGGGCGAGGGACCGATGCAGGGCCAGAAGATGTTCATCTTCGACGCCGCGATGCACTACATCGCCAACAAGACGCCCACGGTGATCTTCGCGGGGGAGGAATACGGCACCGGCTCCAGCCGGGACTGGGCGGCCAAGGGCACCCAGTTGCTGGGCATCAAGGCGGTGGTGGCGCGCAGCTTCGAGCGCATCCACCGTTCCAACCTCGTGGGCATGGGGGTGCTGCCGCTGCAGCTGCGCGACAACGACTCGTGGCAGAGCCTGGGCCTGCAAGGCGACGAGGTGATCGACGTGATTCCAGACCCCGCGCTCACACCGCAAAGCGAGGCGCGCTTGGTCATCCGCCGTGCGGATGGTTCCTGCCAGGAAGTGGCCGTCACCCTGCGCATCGATACACCCATCGAGGTGGACTATTACCGTGCGGGCGGCATCCTGCCGTATGTACTGCGGCAGTTGCTGAGTGCGTGATTCCATCTCTTAGGACGCGATGCTGCGGCCCCAGGCGGTGCGATCTGGTCTGCGCGCCGTGGGATTGCGCCATGCCTGGTGCACCGCTGATAGCAGGGTGGCTGCCGGTGGGCGGACAATCGGTCCATGCAGAAACAAGTCTTGATCGCAGGCGGTGGCATTGGAGGATTGGCTGCCGCCCTGGGTAGCTCGCGTGCCGGGTGGGAAGTGCGCCTCTTCGAGCGTGCCGCGGAGTTCACCGAGGTGGGCGCCGGCGTGCAGATCGGCCCGAACGTGGTGCGCCGACTGCAGGCATGGGGCCTGCAGGGCGCGCTGCAGGCCGTGGCCGCCTTCCCCGAGCGTCTGCAGGTGCGCAGTGCGCTCACCGGCGCTGAGTTGGCGGCGCTGCGCCTGGGCAACACCGCCATCGAGCGCTACGGCGCCGCCTACGCCACCATCCACCGTGCGGACCTGCACGGCCTGCTGCTCGATGCATTGCGCGAGCGCACTGGTGTGCACCTGAACCTGGGCCATTCCATCGTGCACCATGCGCAAGACGGTGGCGTGGTCACCGTGCGCGTAACGCGCCACCGCCCGGCAAGCGCCAGCGAGGGCGGTGCGCAAGATCTGCTGATCGAAGGCGATGCGCTCATCGGCGCCGACGGCCTGCGCAGCGGCACGCGCATGCGTTTGCTGGGTGAGACGCCCACGCGAGTCTCCGGCCACCTGGCCTACCGCGCCGTGGTGCGCCAGGACGCGCTGCCCCAGGCGCTGCGCAGCCAGCAGGTGACCGCCTGGCTGGGGCCGCGCCTGCACGTGGTGCAGTACCCGCTGCGCCGTGGCGAATTGCTGAACGTGGTGGCCATCCGCCACGGGCAGCCGCCGGCCGACCTCGATTCCTGGGACCATGGCGCCAACGCGGCCGATCTGGAGGCCGCGCTGGCCCGCACCTGCACGCCGCTGCAGGACTTGATTCGCGCCGTGCCCCAGGCGGGCAGTGGCTGGCGCCTGTGGCCGCTGCTGGACCGCCCGCCCGTCGCCGGCCCGCAAGAGATGGTGCAGGGGGTGGTGGCGTTGCTGGGCGACGCGGCACACCCCATGCGGCCCTACCTGGCGCAAGGCGCCGGCATGGCCATCGAGGACGCGGCCGAGCTGCAGCGCGCCCTGGCCATGCACGACCTGGAAGTGCCGCTGCGCCTGCGCCGTTACGCGCTCAACCGCTGGCAGCGCAACGCGCGCGTGCAGGAGCGCTCGCGGCGCAACGGGCGCATCTTCCATGCCACGGGCCTCGTGCGCTGGGGGCGCGACACGGCGTTGCGGCTGCTGGGAGAGCGGCTGCTGGACGTGCCCTGGCTCTACCGGGGCGACGGCTCCAGCGCCAGCTCGCTGTGAACGTGCGCTGGAGCAGTTTGCACCTGATGCTATTTAATTGATAGCTGTTTGCGCTTATACCGTAAGCGATAACGGCAGATTTGACTGCTATCTTTCACCCTGCGGCGGATGCGGCAGCAGCCGAAACGCCAGCGCCGCCAACGCGAGCAGCCCGGCGATGCAGGCCATCACCGCCACGTAGGGATCGGCCCCCCCGCGCTTGGCAAGGGACGCCACCAGCCCCGTGAGCCACTGCATGGCCGCCACACCCAGGAACATGGCCATGGTGAACACCGCCATGGCCCGCCCTGTGAGCGCCGCCGGGTAGGCCGCGCGCACGTCCGCGTACTGCAGCACGATGAAGCCCGACAGCAGCCCCACGGCCAGCATGCAGGCCACGTCCAGCGGGGCGGAGTGCGGCAGCACCATGGCCGCGAACAGGACCGCCATGGCCAGGGTGCAGGTCACGATCCAGCGGCGGCGCCGGGCGGGGCCGGGGTCGATGCGGCCGAACAGCATCGGCCCGCACAGCGCCACCACCGACAGGGCCAACGCCACGTTGCCGCTTTGCACCAGAGAGAAACCGTGGCGCTCGATCAGCATGGGCCCCAGCCACAGGCCGCGCAGGGAGATGAGCGCCGCATAGGTCACCGCGCCCAGCACCACGATGCCCCAGGTGTGCGGCACGGCGAACAGCGCGGCGAAGCGCAGCACCGCCTCGCGCACGGACTCGCGCGGGGCCTCCTGCTGCGCCGGCGCGGCGACGGGCTCATGCACGCTGCGCCAGATCCACAGCCAAGCCGCCAGCGCCAGCGCCGCCAGCACCACGAAGCCCGCGCGCCAGGACCACTGCTGCACCAGCCAGGCCAGCGGCGTGCCGGTGAACAGCATGCCCAGCGTACCCAGCGCCATCGCCATGCCCGACATCGCCGCGAAGCGCTGCGGCGCGAAATGCCGTGCAATGAACACCGTGCACACCAGGAAGGCCGGCGCGCAGCCCACGCCGATCAGCGCCTGGCCCACCAGCAGCGCGCCGTAACCGGGCGCCAGCGCCGACAGCAGCGCCCCCGCGATACACAGCGGAAACGCCGCCAGGATCGTGCGGCGCACGCCATACAGGTCGATGCCGATGCCCATGAAGAGCTGCATGGCGCCAAAGGCGAAATGGAAGGTGCCCGCGAACACCCCCAGCGCTTGCGGCGACAGCCCGAAGTCCGCCTGCAGCGGCGCGGCCATGATGGCGGCCACGGTGCGAAAGGCCGAGCTCAATGCGAAGCCCGAGGTCAGCGCCACCAGCATCAGCAGGGCGGCGCGCGGCGCCATGGCGATGGGGGCGGGTGGAAGCGGCGCGGCGGAGGGGGCGTTGGGCATGGGGCCCGAGGCTACACCGGACGCGGCGCGCGTGCAGGCGCGTGCGCACCGGCCCGCGCTTACATGGCCTTGAACAGCGGCGCATACAGTCGGCTCACCGCCAGCCGCTCAGGCCGGCCCCGCAGCTGCAGATGCATCCGGCCCGCTTCGTCGCGTATGGCGCTGGCGATGGCGGCGGCACGTACCAGCGTGCCCCGGTGCACCTGCCAGAAGTCGGCCGGATCGAGCTGCCCGGCCAGTTCCTTGAGTGGCGTGCGGATCAGGTATTCACGCTCGGCGGTGAGCACACGCACGTACTTGTCGGCCGCCTCAAAGTACACGACCTCCTGCACAGGCACGAGGTGGATCTGCGTGCCGCTGCTGGCCTGGATCATGCGCAGCGACGCGCCGCCGCCCGCTGGAGCCTGCGTCGATCCGCCCAGCCCTGGGGCCTGCGCCAAAGCGCGCAACTGGGTCAGCGCTTGCTCCAGCGCCGGCAGCGCGCCAGGGGCGGCGCGCTGTGCCAGCAGTTGCTGCAGCCGCTGCACCGTCTGGCGCAGCCGCGCGGGCTGGACCGGCTTGAGCAGGTAGTCCACCGCCTGGGCTTCAAAGGCCTGTACGGCGTATTGGTCGTAGGCGGTGACGAAGACCAGCGCGGGAAAGGCTGCGGTATCGGGCCAGGCATCGGCCAGCTCTGCCGCCGCCTCCAGGCCGCTCTGGCCGGGCATGCGGATGTCCAGCAGCAGCACGTCGGGGCGCAGCGGCCAGCAGCGGCTCATCCTCGGCAATCAGGGCTCGGGGGAACGTCGAGTGCATGGTGCTTCAAGGGAAAAGTGATGATGCAGGCCGTGCCCTGGGCGCTAGCAGCTATCAATTCGAGAGTGCCAGCGTCGCCGTACAGGGTGGCGAGGCGCTCGCGCACCTGCTGCAGGCCAAAGCGCGCAGTGGTCGTGCCCGCGGTGCCCGTGGGTGGTGTGTAGCGCAGGCCCGCGCCCGTGTCACGCACGGCCAGCTGCACGCGCGCCGCCGGGGTGCCGCCCTGCAGCAGCGCGGCCTGTACGTGGATGTGGCCACCCTGCACCTGTGGCTCCAGACCGTGGCGGATGGCGTTCTCCACCAGCGGCTGCAGCAGCAGGGGCGGGACGGGCACGTTGCGCAAAGCCTCGGGCAGTTCCAGGGTGTAGTCCAGGCGCGGGCCCATGCGCACGGCCATGAGGGCCAGGTAGTCCTGCAGCCGCGCGAACTCGTCGGCCAATGGGTGCAGCGCGGCGCGCGATGCGCCCAGGGTGGCGCGCAGGTAGGCGATGAAGTGGTCCAGCATCTCCTGGGCGCGCGGCGGATCCGTGGCCACCAGCACGCGCAGGTTGGCCAGGGTGTTGAACATCATGTGCGGCTCCAGCTGCGTTTCCAGCAGCTTCAGGCGTGCCTCGGCCGCGTCACGCTGTACCTGGGCCACGCGCGCCTGCAGAAAGCGCGCCTTGCCCCGGCTGTGGAAGAAAAACGAGATGGATGCGCTGGCCGCGATGGTGACGACCAGGGTGGACACGGCCTCGTGCCCGCGCAGCCAGGCCAGGTCGCCCAGTGCGCCGCCGTTGTACAGGTGTCCCACCACCGAGCCGGAGACAAAGCCCATGGCCGTGCCCGCAAAGATGAGTACCGCTCCCCATGGCCGCCGCGGCCACGGAATGGCGCTGTGGCGTGTGAGCGCCATGCGCCCCAGGTCCACCGTGAACCAGCTCACCAGGCCGATGGTGAGCGAATACACCAGGTTCGCATCCCAGGGCGTGGATCTCGCCAGTGTGACGCCCAGCGCCACCAGGCAGCAGAACGCCGCCGTGGTCAGCAGCCGGCAGAGGAAGGCGATGGGGTGGTTGACGCTCATGGAACAGGCGGGGTGCGAGCCATTGTGCTGCAGGGCCGGCCCGTCATTGCGGTGCCGAGTCGTTGTGGCCGCTGCGCTCGCGTGCCAGCGCCGCCCGCTCGCGTGCGACAAGCGCTTCGCGCCAGTGGGCTCCGGGCAGGGCCAGCCACACGACCGCCCCATGCAGCAGCAGGCCCAGGCCCCAACCGAGAGCGGGGTAGGGTGTCCAAGTCCGCCCCTGCATCAGCGCCAGGCCCGCCAGCGCCAGCTGGACGGTGAGGTAGACGCACGCGTGCAACAGCCAGCCCAGCTTGGCACCCGCGCGCCGCCGGGCCAGGCGGTCGAGGGTATCCGGGCGGTTCGGGGAATGAAGAGAGTGATGCATGGCGCGTCTCCAGACGGGGTACTGCACCCCGTTGCCGTACTGTGCAAGGAGAGGGGCCCACCAAACAGTGCATTGCGACGAACGGCAGCCGCGTGGCGCGGGCGGTTGCCTGGCGGGCGCGAGCGGAGCCGTTCTGGCGTATGGCCCGGCAGGACACAGGGCGTGACACCCGTGTCACGCCGCACGGGGCTGATAATCCGCGCTTTGCTTTTCCGCTGTCAGGACGCTTGCGTGGACACTCTCTTGCTGCTCAAGGCCGCCATCATGGGCGTGGTCGAAGGGCTGACCGAATTCCTCCCCATCTCTTCCACCGGCCACCTGATCCTGGCCGGGTCGCTGCTCGGGTTTGACGATGCCAAGGCCAAGGTCTTCGACATCGCCATCCAGACCGGCGCCATTTTCGCGGTCATTCTGGTCTATTGGCAGCGCATCCGCGCGACGCTGGTGGCGCTGCCCACCGAGCGGCAGGCGCGTCGTTTCGCCTTGAACGTGCTGATCGGCTTTCTCCCGGCCGTGCTGCTGGGCCTGTTGCTGGGCAAGGCCATCAAGGCGCATCTGTTCACGCCGGTGGTGGTGGCTAGCACCTTCATCCTGGGCGGCTTCGTCATCCTCTGGGCCGAGCGGCGCCAGCAGGCCGCCGTGCGCATCCATTCCGTGGACGACATGACGCCGCTGGACGCGCTGAAGGTTGGCCTGGTGCAGTGCCTGGCCATGGTGCCCGGCACCAGCCGCAGCGGTGCCACCATCATCGGCGGCATGCTGCTGGGGCTGTCGCGCAAGGCGGCCACCGACTATTCGTTCTTTCTCGCCATCCCCACGCTGATCGGCGCAGGCGTCTACAGCCTCTACAAGGAGCGCGCGCTGCTGTCGGCGGCCGACATTCCGCTGTTTGCCGTAGGACTGGTGTTTTCGTTCATCAGCGCCTGGCTGTGCGTGCGCTGGCTGCTGCGCTACATCAGCTTGCACAGCTTCGTGCCGTTCGCCTGGTATCGCATCGCGTTTGGCCTGGTGGTGCTGGCCACGGCATGGAGCGGCCTGGTGACCTGGGCCGAATAACCGCGTCAGGACGACGCCAGCGCCAGGTCCCCCTTGTTGCGGCGCACGCAGAACTTGCCCCGCTGCTTGCCGCTGTACATGGCGGCATCCGCCAGGCGGATGAGGGTGCCGGCGTCGCAGGCGTCGTCGGGCGCGAGTGCGTAGCCGATCGTCAACCCCACGCGGATCTCGACGCCCTGCACGTAAAACGGCGTCAGGAAGGATTCCAGCAGTGCGATCCCGAGATCGTGCGCCTGCATCACGCTGGGCAGCTGCTGTGCCATGACGACGAATTCGTCCCCGCCCAGCCGTGCGATCAGGTCGGCGTGGCGCAAATGGGCGCGCAGCCGCTGCGCCACGGCCACCAGCAGCCGGTCGCCCACGGCGTGCCCATGCTGATCGTTGACGGGTTTGAAGCCGTCCAGGTCCAGCATAAACACGGCCAGCAGCCGGTCGGCTTGCGCGTGGGGCAGCGCGGCGCCCAGGGCTGCGTCCAGGCCGCGCCGGTTGGGCAGGCCGGTGAGGGGGTCGGTGCGGGCCAGCGACATGAGCGCGTCGCGCTCCCGGCTGGCGTCCTGCACTGCGTCACGCAGGCGTGCGTGGCGCAGGCCCAGCATGCGCATGAACAGCAGCATGTTGACCACGGCTGCAATCTGGAAGAGGTGCATGGGCCAGAATCGGGCGGGGAGCTCCCCATGCACCAGCAGAGCGAGCGCGACGGCGGTGCCGATATAGACCAGCCATGCGAGCAGCAGTGTGTGCCCCACGGGGTCGTTCTCGTGCATGCGCCGCGCGGCCACGGGCAGGCTGACCAACGCCGGCAGCGGCCCCAGAAGTGCCAGCGTGGCGAGGGTCGCGGGCGTGTTCAAAACGTTTGACAGGAACGCGGCGCAGAGCAGGACGGACAGCGCGGCTCCTCCCTGCATGGTGCGCAGAAATCGACCGGGCCGGTTGTCGCGCGCCAGCGAGTGCCCCATGAACAAGAAGGCGCCGATCACCGCGATGCAGACGAACAGCGGGCCGGCGTGCTGCTGCATCCAGGGGTGGTGCCCCCAGATGAACAGGGTGCCGATGCCAAAGAAGTGGATGGAAAACCCCGCGCTGCCCAGCACCAGCAGCGCGTAGTAGGCGAACACCTTTTCCCGTAGCGCAACGGCCTGCAGCAGACCGTAGATGAACAGGCACAGCGCCAGGCCCACGAACAGGCCCTGCAGCATCTGCTCGCGCAGCATGGGCGCAGCCATGTCTCGCCAGGTGCCGATGCGCAGCGGGACAATCATTCCGCCCATTGTGCGCACGCGCACCAGCAGCTCGTAAGTGCGTTCGTGCTCCAGCGCCAGAACCACCGCGGGGGTGCGCCAATCCAGCGCGTGGGGGCTGGGCTGCTGCAGGTTGCCCAGGGCGTGATGCTGCAGCACCTCGCCGTCCGCCACCAGATAGACGTCGAGTTCGTTCAGCAGCGGGAAGTCCACATTGATGACCCAGGGCCCTGCGCGCGCCTGGGGGACCAGTGTCGCCTTCAGCCACACGGCATCCGGGCGCACGCCCAGTGAACCGCCGCGCGTCACAGGTGCCACGAACGCCGTGGGCGTGGCCAGTATCTCCTGCACCGTGCGTGCCAGCGTGGGGTCGGAGCGCATGCACAGGTGGGCCCACAGATCCACGGGGCCCCTGCCCGGCTCCAGCACCGTGGCTCTGCAGGCCTGCGCCGGGCCGGGGTGCAGTGCGCCGAGCAGGCACAGCATTCCGCCCAGCACCGCGCGCAGCCGCGCGCCGCCAGGCGAAATTCCGCACCAGAGCAACAGCAAGAGCCGCATCGCACCCTCCGCAGGAGGTTCAAATGTATCACCGCGTAACGACTGCGGTGTGAGCGGATAGAGGGCAAGTCGCCGCGGGCTGCCGCGGGCTGCCGCGGGCTGCGCGTGTCAGGAATCCGCGATGTGGGCCAGGTTCAGCAGCGCGGCTTCGATCGCCGCGGCCGTGGCGCGGGGCTGCTCCATGGGAAAGAGGTGACTGCCGTCCAGCATCGTCACGCGGCCCTGGGTGATGCGCTGGGTCATCGCCATGCCCACCTGGCGCATCTCGGCGGAATCGCGCCCGCCGATGAAGGCGGCCGGGCAGCGCAGCGGATGCGCGTGCAGCAGCCGGGCCAGGTTGTGGGGCAGGGTGTTGTAGATCTGGGTTTCCACCGCGCGGTCAAAGGCCAGCACGCGCTTGCCGTCCTGGTCCTGCAGGCCGTGTGACACGTAGTCCCGCAGCACGCGCGGGTCCCAGTGGGCGAAGGCCTTCTTGCGGCGAAAGTGCTCCAGCGCCTCCTCGTTGCTGGACCAGCTGTTGCGCCGCGCGCGGCTCACGCGTCCGGGCGAGACGGCGCCCACCACCTGCGTCTGCTTGGCGACCCCCAGGGCACTGGCGCGCCAGCCGCCGATGAGGGGCGAGTCGATCAGCACCACGCCCCGTGCCAGCTCGGGGTGGCGCGCTGCGGCCATCACGCTCAGGAAGCCCCCGAGCGAATGGCCCACCAGGAAGGCCTGTTCGCCGCTGCGCTGCTGCTGCTCGGCGGCAAAATCCGCCAGGTGCTGCACCAGGTGGGGCCAGTTGTTGCTGACGGGGTATTTCTCGTCATGGCCATAGCGTTCGATGGCGCTGACGCGAAAGCCGCGCTCGCGCAGGTCATCGAACAGCACGCGGTAGGTGCCGGCGGGGAAACTGTTGGCGTGGGAGAAAACGATGCAGGCCATGGAACGGTTCACACGAGCTTGTCGCGCGGTGTGGTGATCTTCTTGATGGGCCGGCTGCGCAGGGGCTCCACGCGGATGGGCACTTCGGTCACGCCGCCGTTCCAGGCCGGGTCCTCGATGCTGTCGAACACCTGGCGCAGCTTCTCGCCCCAGCTGTCGTGCAGCATGCGGAAGTAGGGGTTGTGCTCGTCGATGCACACGATCTTGTCGGTGGCGAGGCGCCCCTCCTCGTACACCACGAGGTCCAGCGGCAGGCCGACCGAGAGGTTGGACTTGAGCGTGCTGTCCATGGACACCAGCGCGCACTTGGCCGCCTCGCTCAGCGGCGTGTGGGGCGTGATCACGCGGTCCAGCACGGGCTTGCCGTACTTGGACTCGCCCACCTGGAAGTACGGCGTCTCGGCCGTGGCCTCGATGAAGTTGCCTGCCGAATACACCTGGAACAGGCGCATGCCCTCGCCCTTGATTTGGCCGCCCAGCAGCAGCGAGACGTTGAAGTCCACCCCCGCGCGCTGCAGTGCGGCGCCGTCGCGCTCGTACACGCGGCGCACCGCCGAGCCCAGCACGCGCGCCACGTCGAACATGCTGGTGGCGTTCCACAGCGTGATGGGCGTGCTGTCGCCGGGCTCCTGGATCTGCTCGACCTGCAGGATTTCGCGCACCGACTGCGAGATGCTCAGGTTGCCGGCCGACAGCAGCACCATGAAGCGGTCGCCGGCCTGCTCGTAAACCATCATCTTGCGAAAGGAACTGATCTGGTCCAGCCCGGCGTTGGTGCGCGAGTCGGACAGGAACACCAGGCCGGCGTTGAGCTTGATGGCGACGCAGTACGTCATGGGATGGGCTGTGAAGGCGAAGAGGGCGAGTGTAGGGCGCTTTGCCGGGCGGCCGTGTCGCGGCTGCGGCGCTGCGGCGGGCGCAGGGCGGGCATGCTCATGAGGTTGTATTTGCTACCATAAACATAGCAGCTAGCGCTTTACTGGTAAGCGCTAGAGCCTTATTTTATTCAAAACCGGGCGTGCTCAGCCGCTTGAGCTGGTAGAGCGCGTCCAGCGCCTCGCGGGGCGACAGCTGGTCCGGGTGGATCTGCGCCAGGGCGGATTCCACGGGGCTCACGGTTGCCACCTCGGGCGCGGGCGGCGGAGCGAACAGGTCCACCTGCAGCTCATCCTCGCCCGCGCGTTCTTCCAGCGCGGCGAGCGTGTGGCGCGCGTGGTGCAGCACGGCGGCGGGCACCCCCGCCAGCTTCGCCGCCTGGATGCCGTAGCTGCGGCTGGCGGGGCCGGGCTGGATCTCGTGCAGGAAGACGATGTCGTGGCCGGACTCGGTGGCGCCCACGTGCACGTTCACCGCGTGCGGGTGGCGCGCCGCCAGTTCGGTCAGCTCGAAGTAATGCGTGGCGAACAGCGTGAACGCGCGGGTCTTGTCATGCAGATGGGTGGCGATGCCGCTGGCCAGCGCCAACCCGTCGAAGGTGCTGGTGCCGCGGCCGATCTCGTCCATCAGCACCAGGCTGTGCGGCGTGGCGGCGTGCAGGATCTGCGCCGCCTCGGTCATCTCCAGCATGAAGGTGGACTGGGCATTGGCCAGATCGTCGGCCGCGCCGATGCGGGTGTGGATCGCGTCGATGGGGCCCAGCCGGCAGGCCGCGGCCGGCACGTGGCTGCCCATGCTCGCCAGCAGCACGATCAGGGCGACCTGCCGCATGTAGGTGGACTTACCGCCCATGTTGGGGCCGGTGATGATCTGCATGCGCGCGTTGGCGTGCAGGCGCGTGTGGTTGGGGATGAAGGCGCCGCTGGACGTTTCGGCCAGCCGGGCCTCCACCACGGGGTGGCGGCCCGCCTCGATGTCGATGCAGGGCTCGTTGACGAATTGCGGTGCGCACCAGTTGAGCGTGAGCGAGCGCTCGGCCAGCGTGCACAGCACGTCCAGCGTGGCGAGCGCCTGTGCCAGCCGCGTGAGCCGCGGCACGTGGGGCTGGAGCTGGTCGAGCACCTGCTCGTAGAGCCACTTCTCGCGCGCCAGGCCGCGCTCCTGCGCCGACAGGGCCTTGTCCTCGAAGCTCTTCAGCTCGGGCGTGATGAAGCGCTCGGCGTTCTTGAGCGTCTGGCGGCGGCGGTAGTCGCCCGGCACCTTGTCCACGTGGCTGCTGGTGACCTCGATGTAGAAGCCGTGCACCTTGTTGAACTGCACGCGCAGGTTCGGGATGCCGGTGCGCGCCTTCTCGCGCGTCTCCAGGTCGAGCAGGAAGTCGTCGCAGTTGTTCTGTATGGCGCGCAGCTCGTCGAGCTCGGCGTCGAAGCCCGGGGCGATCACGCCGCCGTCGCGCACCAGGGCGGCGGGCTCCTCCAGGATGGCGGCGCGCAGCAGCGCCGTGCATTCCGCCGGGGGCTGCAGGTCGTTGAATATTTCAGCCAAAAAGGCCTCTGGCGCTTGACTGGACTGCGCCAGCAGCTCTGATTTCTGTAGTGTGCTGCACAGCGCCACCAGCTCGCGCGGGCGCACCTGGCGCAGCGCGATGCGCGCGGTGATGCGCTCCACGTCGCTCACGCCGCGCAGTTCGCTGCGCAGGAGCTGCCACGGGCCCTGGCCGCTGCCGGCGCCGCGCAGCGCGGCCGTGGCCGCCAGGCGCTGGCGCGCGTCGCTGCGGTCGCGGCGCGGCTCCAGCAGCCAGGTCTTGAGCAGGCGGCTGCCCATGCCGGTCATGCAGGTGTCCAGCAGCGAGAACAGCGTGGGCGCGTCCTCGCCGCGCAGGGTCTTCACCAGCTCCAGGTTGCGCCGCGTGGCCAGGGGCAGGTGGATCAGTTCGTCGCTTTGCTGTACGCGCACGCCGTGCACATGGGTGAGTGCGCGGCCTTGCGTGTGCTCGGCGTACTGCAGCAGCGCGGCGGCGGCGGCGTGGGCGTGGGGCAGGCCCTCGGCATTCCAGGCCTGCAGGCTGGCCGCGCCGAGGTGTTCCAGCAGCTTGCGCTCGCCCAGGGCACCATCGAACTGCCAGTCGGGCCGCAGGCTCATGGGGCAGGTGAACACGCCGCCCTGGCGCAACTGGGTCAGTTGTTCTTCAAAGCGCTGGGTGATGCCCGCGCTGTAGATCACCTCGCTGGGGGCAATGCGTGCGAGCCAGGTGCCCACGTCGGCCTGTGCACATTCGGCCAGCTGCACCACACCCTGGGTGACGGAGAGCCACGCCAGGCCGCAGCGCGCACGCGCGCCCTGGTGCACGGCCAGCAGCATGGACTCGCTCTTGTCGGACAACAGTTCGCTATCGGTGAGCGTGCCGGGGGTGACCACGCGCACCACCTTGCGCTCCACGGGGCCCTTGGCGGCGCCCACTTCGCCCACCTGCTCGGCAATGGCGACCGACTCGCCCATCTTGATGAGGCGGCCCAGGTAGTTCTCCAGCGCATGAAAGGGCACGCCCGCCATGGTCACCGGCTGGCCGGCCGACTGGCCGCGTTGGGTGAGGGTGATGTCCAGCAGGCGCGCGGCCTTCTCGGCATCGGCGTAGAAAAGCTCGTAGAAGTCGCCCATGCGGTACAGCAGCAGCGTGTCGGGGTGCTGGGCCTTCAGGGCCAGGTACTGCTGCATCATGGGGGTGTGACTTTCCAGCTCCTTCATCCCTTCAGATGGAAGCTTGCTTACACCGCCATGATCATCTTTTTTCTTTGTCATTCAAATACTTATCGAGACTCTGCCGTCGTCGCTCACCTTCACTTACCGTCAATTGCCCTCATCTGTCAGCAGCAGCGACGGGGACCAGATGGGGATGATTGTCTCTGACTGCCAGCTGTGATAGATTTTAGTCCCCATTTGAATAATAAATTCAATAAAATCAAAGACTTGGCTGCAAAAATCAGTCCCCAATCCAGCCCGCAGTCGTTCTGAGTTTCATAGGCCATGCAGAAAGACCAAGAAGCCTTCGTGTCCGAACCCTCGGTCGTCCCATCCCGCCAGCACAAGGACAAGGATCGCAGCCCATCTTGGCGGGCAGAGTTGAACGACAACTACTGCAAGCTGAGGCGGCTGGAGCTGCCCCCCACCGGTTACGACGAAAAGGGCAAATTGGTCTTCGCGGCAAAGCCTGTCGCATCTTCGCAACCCTACATCTTATGGGACGTCTCCCGAGACGCTCCGCCCGGTTTTGGCCTGAAGGTGGGCAGGAAGAAGGTATACATCCTGCGTCGCAAGGTCATGGGTAGATCGATGCTCGCCACCGTTGGCAATTTCGCTGACTTCAATCGCATCCAAGACGCCCGAGCAAAAGCGGCGGAGCTGGCCCGCACGATGATCGAGACGGGCCAGAACCCCAACACCTTGGCTCGGCAGGTCAATGCTGCTGAGGTAACACTGCGCCAGGTGATGGCCGCTTATCGTGAGCACTGGACGACACGGACACAAAAGCCGGCCGCACGTGAGTCCTTGAAGGTATTCGACCGGGTGGCGCGCCAGCACGATGCTTGGGGCTGGGCGGATCGCAAGGTGCGAGAAATCGACGACAACGAGATCATCAAGAAGTTCTTAGAGACTCACAAAGCGACCCCGACCGCGACAGAGCAGGCGTTCCGTTGGCCCACCCGGGCGATCGACTGGTTCATTGAGAACGAGAAAATCAGAGCCGATGCGCAGGACCGCGAGCCCGCGCTCAAGGGCAACCCTTTCAAGACGCTGGCCCTCAACGGCTACTACCGCTCCAAAGAGCAAATCGAGCAGGAGCGGCACGAGAAAGGCAAGCGTAATCCCCTGCGGCCCTCTGCGGACCTGGGGCCATTTCTCGAAGCATGCTGGTCTAAGCGCCTCATTAACGACAACATGACCGGCATTCACTACCTAATGCTTATGTTGCTCTGGGGGTGCCGCAAGAGCGAACATGCGGGCCTTGTGTGGGGTGAGTTGCTGGATGAGCTTGGCGAGACTGGTAAAGGGCGGCGCTCAACCAGCCATGTCTGGCTCAAAGATCATCCGGATTGGGGGCCATACGTCTTTTTCTACAAGACAAAGAACGGTCGCTCGCATCGCTTGCCGATCACGCCGATGGTCTTGGAGTTGTTAAGGCAGCGCCAGCGGTGCGCTGCTGATGAGGCCATCCGCCGTGGCTTCCATGCAAAGTCCCGACCATTCGTATTTCCCGCGCGCAGCAGGTTTTCAAAGACAGGGCATTACATGGACGCGACCGACCTGCTCGACGACCTGCGTGAAGAGATTGGCTTGGAAAAGCTCAACCGGCACGACCTGCGCCGCTCGTTTGGTGCGGTGATGACTTCGCTGGGCATCGACGAGGTAATCAAGAGTCGGTTCCTCAATCATGCTCGCGCAAACGTGACGGATACCTACACGCAGGCAGAGTGGCAGTTGCTGCGGGAATCGATGGTGAAGATCGAGCAAGCGATCCTCTCCAAAGCCCCGAACGTGTACAACGCCCTTAAGCCAGCGGATTGGCCGCCACTTCCTGCGCCTGCACCGCATGTCTGCCGTCCACCGAAACCCCGATCGGGACGACCGCGTAAAGCCGTCAATCTCAATGGTGGAGCGGTGACGAACGATGCTGATTAATTGATCGTTCAGGACCAAAGTTTGGCTGCGAATTTATCATTCAGATCGTGAAAAGCTCAGGTGACGTGTGCAGGTGTAAGCAGGCGATTAAGACCACGCTTCACTGCCGGAGAGTTTTGGGGAATTTGATCGATGGCTCGAAATGACAAGGAAACGCTGATTCGAGATCTGGAGGTACTCCGGGCTCTTCATCTTTTACCGGATCTTGCTGCTCTGACAACGGAGGAGGCAGCTGTTTTGCTGCGTGTATCCCCAACGACGCTGGAGCGCCTGCGGAAGGGGGGCTCGGGGCCTCCATATATACAGGGCGGCACGAAAGGAGCGAAAGGCACAAATCAGAAGATCACCTACCTCAAGGCAGATCTTCTTTCCTATCAGCACAGCCTGAAAGTCCAAAGCAGCATGTCCGCCGCCGTCCGAAAAGGGCAGGCGTTCCTGCTTCCGTACGCTAAACCTATACCGAAGAGGTCGGATTTCGATCTCGTCACAAAGCGTCCCTTCTACATGATGAGTGCCGAGTTGGAGATATTCCGATGCGTACTCGATGTGCCAATGTCTGAGTTCATCAAAAATTTGGGTGAATTCAGGATTGCTTGGTTAAACCCGGTTCATGCTGCGATGTTGAGTTGGGCGGATTCGGGTTCAAAGGCGATTTACGTTGAAGAGATCCAGGGTGCTCTTGAGCAGACCATGAAAATCTTGAAGTCAATGTGACTTTTGTCCTCAGACGAACCCCATCGACAGTTTCGTTTGCGTGCGAAACAGCGTGGTCAGGTCGTCCAGCACGAGGTGGTTCCGCCCCGCTGACATGGCCGCTCCGACCGCCAACTCAAGCCGGACCTTCAACGTCCTTGGCGTCTGATCTCCGATCAGCGGCGCCAACTCCCGAGGTAGGCGTGTCAGGAAGTGAATTCCTAACTCCCGAACGGTCGACTCCAACATCTGTTGGGCAATGCCGAACATCGCATTCCCACTGGGTGGCTCAATCTCGTAAACCAGAACCCTGCTGAGGATGGGATCCGGGATACGGCGGATGTCGTTCGCGGTAATGATCCATCGCACCAGAGAAGCATCGAAGACGATGCCTGGCAGCGCCTGGTCCTCAAATACACGCGCGGTTTCCTCCTCAAGCAGGGTGTAAAGCGGACCCATTGGGTCATACCGATCGGAGGAGACTTTGTCGATCTCGTCCAACACAACCACGGGGTCTGCACATGGTGGGTTGCCCTGAATGCCGAAGGCGATCGCAGTGAACAATTGGCCTGGTTGAGAGTTGGACCAAAAGGTGCTGCTGCCTGCCAAGGAGGCCCCGTTGGTTGCGCTGGCCATGTCAATGCTCAGGCATCCCGTACCTAGCAACACCGCCAAGCGGCGCGCGAACGCGGTCTTGCCCACCCCTGGTGGCCCGACCAGCAAGATCGGAGGCATGCGGACGCGCCGGGCGCCGGCGGCGATCAAGCTCAGATGCGGCTGCACCACCTGATCCACCACCGTGGCAAATGCCGGAAACTCACCCCGCAGTGTTCCCAGATCCCGGAGCCATGAATGGTCCGGTTGACTCCTCGGGCGCTTGGTGCCGTAGGCCAGGAGCTTCTTCAGTGCCATCTGCATCTTCTGGCGGGATTCACCATCGATCGGTAGTTGCTGAATCAGCGCTGCCGTATCGGCCAGCCCCGGATCAAACACTTGCACCGTGCTGCGATCCACTCCGTCTTCGATCAGCGATCGCACGAACGCTTCCATGGATGCCTCCCCCTCCGTATCCGTTCCCATGCCCGTTCCTGCTTCGGTACTTGGCTTCAACGTCTCGGCTTGGCGATGAGCCTCTGGCTGAGCGGACTTGGGGATCCAAGGAAACATGAACCCCATGCTCCGAACCAAAAGCAGCAGAGACTGCCTTTCGCGCCGGGACAGTGCCGGGGTCGTGTGCACTTTGACTCCAAGCCAGAACGGACCCTTATGCAGCTCAAGGGCGAACAAGGCTCGGCGACCGCTGAGGTGAATGGCCAGACTGACGGCCAGCACTTGATAGGCCTCGAGCGCCAAAGCATCATCCCCATCCGGGACGACCACCGACAGCTCCGGAAACCGAGGGATTGGCAGCTTCATCGTTGCGCTCCTTGCAGTGGTCCAACGACCAAGGGAACGCAAGCGCCGGCGCACAGAATCAAAACGCTCGCCACCAGAACCTCCCGCGATCCGCCAGCCAGGGCGTAGATCACGGTGCCCAGGCAGGCGATCACGTTGAGGGCGTGCGACTGCCAAGGCAAATGCCGCAGCAGGGCGGTGAAGGTGGGGTAGCGAAGCCCCTCTTCAACGCAGAGAGCCGCGCGCAGTGCACTGACGGCGCCAAGGCATACCGCCAAAGAATCAAGGATCGGGGACACAAAAACTGGGAGTGTCAGGATTTCTGTGTGTGAGGCTGTTGAATCCGTCACTC
>NZ_JSYI01000086.1:0-822 GCF_001023515.1 Diaphorobacter sp. J5-51
AATGCTGATTCGTCTTGCGACACGGCCAGCGACCGTTTTGAATTCAGTGCATTACGCAGCTGAACAACAATCTTGGTTTTCTCAAACACCCGGTGTCTAGGGATGCTTGAGAAAACCATCCCTTTCGGGATGGTTGTCGATGTTACCCGACGTTTTTGAATATCACCGATGGGTGTCAAACACGTCTTCGATGCTGGTGGCATCAATCGCACGATCGAACCATGCTTCGATCTGTGCAAGATCTGCCTTGTCAATGAGCGCCGTCACACGGTCTGAAGCCATCTCCCCGAAGCGACGGGCAAGCAGCTTCTTGAGCGCGGCGGCTTCGCCTTCCTGTCGGCCCTGTTGAGCGCCTTCCATGCGCATGCGTTCCTTCCACGTGCGTTTTTCTTCCGTGATCATGGCGTCCAGCTCCTCTAAGTTTTTCACAGCTTCCAGCACAGTAGCGTCCGGAGCAAATTTTGCAAGCACTACGTTTTGCAGGTAAGCAAAGAAGGCCTTTTGCAGTCCTTCCTGGCCCTCTAACAACCGCTTGAGCGGTTGCAGTGCCTGGTGCAGCCCTTCTATCTCGTCTTGGCGCTCCAGGTGAACCAGCAGCGTTGCAAAGTTGGTTTCCCAGTCCTTGAGTTGCAGCGGGTCGATCTGGCCCACTTCCAGCAAGAGATATTGATGCGAGGGTGCCCAGGCTTTGAGGGCCTTGGCATCATCAATCAGTTCCTCGATGCGGACAGGGGCGCTCCACGGAGCGTGTCCATGATAGAAGACGACGGGCAGCACAGGAGGGAGCCTGTCCGGGGCCTTGACCAGCTGCTTTTCCAGCAG
>NZ_JSYI01000087.1:0-4612 GCF_001023515.1 Diaphorobacter sp. J5-51
CCGCCATCAGCATGGAATCGTGTCCGCCATCGCGTGGAATACGCAAGATACTGATCCTTGCCCGCAAGCCGTGCGATCGCATCCAGGGACTGTGCAGCAGCCTCCAGGGCATCGCCGCGCAAGTACCATTCGCGCTCGAAATGCTCGGCCTGGGCGTTGGCCTTGCGTAGGCACTCGACGAGTCGCTTGTTTTCTTTTTCGAGATCTGTTTGCATGGTTTTCAAGCCTTTGCCGACCAGCGCACCACGGCCGACATGCTCCATAGCCCGATGTCCCCGGCCTTGTCCGGTGCGCCCACGGCCCACGGGTCATCCTCCAGCAGCTGGCACTTGACCTGCATCCCTTCCGGCTGAGCGAATCCCAGAAACTGCACCGGCACCCAGCGGCCATGGCCAGTACCGGACTCGGGGCCACGATTCGGATTGCCGCGCGCCAACAGAACTTGGCGGGGCTCGGCACCCTGCGTCAGCAGCGCATCGACCTTCGCCAGACGCTCCTGGAGTTGCCCAATCTGCTGGCGGTGCTTGTCCGCGTCCCCTGTCCCGAGGCCGAACTGCATCCCGTGGTGTTCGATGGCGGAAGTCAGGGCCACCTGATAGCCGCCGTGCAGCAGGGCGCCATACGCAGCAGCCACCGCAGCCTCATCGCTGGTACAGGGCGCCCCCACCTGATAGCCATCGATCGTCCCGTACCAGATTCCATTGGGAAACGCCCTGGCATTGCCAACCGGATGTTTCCATGCCTCCAACTGAAAGCCCGAGACCGAGCAGCGCATCTCCTCGCGGAACGCGGCCACCGGCAGCACGCGCGGCTGCACCTCAAAGCGCTCCACCCACTGGCCGTCCACCACGGCTTGCGCGTGGCTGTGGATGGCGTGCGGGCCAATAGCCAGCTGCACACGCTTGTTGCCCACCTTGCGCACGAGGGCAGGCTGCTTGAGCCCACCGCTCTTGGGCAGGTAGTAGGCGCGCTGGCCGGGGGAGAGTGCCGCAGGAGTGCTCATCTGTTTTGCGCGAGAGGTAGAAATTCCCAGGGGTTGACCAGTCGAACCCCGGTGGCTTCGAAATGCTTGATGTTGCGTGTGACCACGGCCGCGCCATGGACGAGGCCCATTGCGGCAATCAACGGGTCACGGTAGTCCCTGCAGTCGGCCCACTGCAACTTTGCCGCCTGTCGGGCGACGACGTGATCGATGGGCAGGATGCGGCCGGCGAAAGCGGGTAGCACCATTGCTTCAAGCCAGCGATTAAAAATCCCCGCCTGCGCCTCATCCCCGCGTTGCGCGATCAGGCTGATACCGCGCTGGATCTCCAGTACGGTGATGACGGTGATGAATAGCTGGTCTGTACTCTGGGTGGCCAACCAGGCTTGCACGTTCGGGTCGCAGGTGCTCTTGCGAGCCTCCGTAACGACGTTGGTATCCAGGATCAGCATCACTTGTGCTGCCCCAAGCCATGGCCGGTGGGCTCGGACGCGTCCAAATCCTTCGCTTCGATGCGGATAGGTTCCACGTCAAAATCGTAGGCGTCGGCTTCGGGCATGCGCAGCAGTTCAACGAGGCTCTTGTCGGCTTTGGTAAGGCGGCGGTATTCGGCGATGGACATGAGCGCGAGCGAGGGCTCGCCACGGTCTGTGATGATCACGGTATCCCCCTCGGACGCGGCGCGCTTTGCCGCGCTGACGTTATGCACGAACTCTCGGCTCGTGACGGTTCGCACTTGTGCTTGTCCCATGATGATTCCTATGACAACCTACTTGACGGTAATGTTAGTCACGTTGCTAACATTTGTCAAGAATGATCGACCCGCTGTAGGCTGCGACTCTGGAATCGTGCGTCTGCAGCCGATCAAGAGGATGCGGCCCTTGGCACCCGGATGTGCTCCGGGATCGTCCAGTCGCCCAAGGCGAAGCAGAGCAGGGTGTATGCCGCCTGGGCACGGCGCACGCTGGCGGCAGCCCAGATGTTGGTGCAGCGCGCACCAACCACATCCACCCAGGCGGCGTGCGCGTCCACCAAGGCGGCATGGCGTTTTGGCCAGCCACGTCGGGTCTTGGCGCGCTCCACGGTTGCCTGGCGCAGGCCACGAGGCTCAACCAGGTATTCCATCGCCTGGCGCACGAAGGCATCGCAGTCTTCGGCGATTTGAGCGATTCGCGCCAGCTCGGCCTGGTCGCGCCGTGCATGCGCCTCGGCGTAGGCCTGACGGCCGATCACGGCGTTTCCTCGGTGTTGTGCTGCGACGCCCATGCCAATTCCCTTGCTAGGTTTTGTTTGTTGCCGTTGCCTTGGCGATGCGGAATGCATACCACGCCAATCCTGGGCGCTGCCATGCGAACTCATGAAATCCGCCATAGTCCAGAAACGCATCCCGGTATTCTTGTTCAATCCCCATTTCTTGCGCCTTTCGCAAATTGCGCTCAAAAGCGATGCGATTGAGGAAGCCGTTGAACCTGCGAGAAATTCCATAGCCGATGTTATAGGCCTTGCCAAACAGCAGCCAGGCAACGACTAATGCCAGGGCCAGGAAAATGATTTGGTTTTGCATATATTGCTTTTCTTGCTCAGGCTTGGCTGTGATACCGAGCTAGCTCGGCAGCGAGCTTGGCTCGCCCTTCTGCGATCAGGGTCGTTATGGGCTTGCTCATCAGCGTTTCGCAGGTCACCACATTGACGGTTTTTTCGTCCACGATGTCACCTTGTCCGTCCAGTAGATCAGCCTGGAAGCTGGATTTTCCATTGAAGGTAGGAAGGTTCTTCCACGCCTCTTCAAGCTTTGGCTCCGTCAGAAAACCAGCTCCGCCAATGGTGATGACTTCATTGTTCTTGTCATCAAAGAACACGAGCTGGATATAGCCTGCGCACTTCTCGTTAATTGCTTGTTTGGTCATGGGTTTCCTGAAATCGGAATGGGCGCTGCCCGGTTACCGGTTGTGATCATGTTCCATCAATGCAACGAACGCGACGCGGGTGGTGTGGCATCAGCGACGCGGTAAATGGTCTGCACCTCGCCGTTCACCACTGCAGGCGCAGATTGGGGTTCTAAGCCGGAACCGCCGAAAATTCCGTCAGCCGATCAACGTGGCTTGTCCCGCGCCCGGTCGATGGGGTAGACCCAACAGTCGTGTCACTAGCCGCCATTTCGATCACGGCAATGCCAGCCGGACGTCACGTCCAGATTGTTCCGGTCTGGATGAGGCCGACTGACGTCTCGGATGACGGGTGGCATACAACTGCTGTGAGTCCTGCAGGGGGGCAGCTGCCTGACCGGACGGCGAGCATCAGCCCATCTCATGTATTAGTCATGTCAGCTTTGACACTGCGCACGCGACGGCACCCGACCCGTTGCAGACCCCCAGACATATGGAAAGCTGACGCTCAACGTGGAGTTAGCCGGCGCGGCGCGGCTTCATCGCGCAGCGTCCGTGTTGATGGATGGGTTAGAACTCTCTGGGGCACACATTTGAGAAAGACTATTTTTCAGCCAACGCAAAACCCGCGTTGCCAGATGCAACCACTGAGACAAATACAAACGGCACTGGACTAGTATTTAGAGCGCCATGCACTTGGCCAGGTTTTGCTATGGCAATATCTCCAGCCTTTAGATGAGCGACTTTGCCGCCTCCTTGGTAATACTCAGCCTCTCCAGAGATAACCGTCCAAGTATCTTGGCCGTCCGGGTGAACATGAGCGGTTATTTCTTGCCCAGGATGGGCATGCCAAACAACAACTGCTGAGTCCTTGGTTTCCAGAACCACTGAACGAATTGGTTCGCCGTCAGACGGACGAATATATTCTGTTACCGAAAATATTCTTGATTCCATTTCCATATCCACTCCAAAAATCAATTTGGCTTGAGAAGTTATTACAGAACAACTGTATCCGAGAGTTCTACGTTGCCGATAACCGGCCCGAAACGGCGGCGCAACGCGCCGCTGTTGGGGGTCCGTGTTCATCGGCGGGTTAGACCTGTGCTTGCGTAAGACGAATATCGACTTCTCGGTCGACGTATTTCCATTCCTCTGACGCACGCAGTTCGGAAAGCAGCCTGTTGAACTCAACCTCATGAATTGGCGCGTATTCGAACCAATTCAGAAAATCGAACGGTTCATTCTCTGAGAGGTCGCGGCAGTGGTGGAGCTTGCGCGCTACTGCAGGCAAATACTGAAGCCCGATTTGGACGTGCTTCGACTGTTCGAAAACGCTCCGGCGTTCGTCTTGCGTGAGCTCCCACCAAGCTGCGTTCTTCCGGATCGGTATTAGCGCACCGCACGTTGCTTCTGGGCGCGCCAGACCTTGCTGCTTCGCTACAATTTCATTCTTCTCTGCGCGCATGACATATCGTTCATTGCTGGTTATTCCACGAAGTATCCAGGGTGCATTGGTTTCAGACTGCAACTCTGAAGCGGATACGACGTTGAGCCTTTTGGCTTCAGGCAGGGGCTCGCCAACTCTCGTTTCGGCCCTGACAATCCGCCAAGGGCCAATGTCTGCGCCGACGAAAGCAAATAATCGTGTATCCATTTCAATCTTTCATGTGTGAATGTTTTAACTCTTGCAGCTTCGAAGAGGGGTCTCCTCGTTTTCAGTGCAATAAGTGACGGTACGAAAAGC
>NZ_JSYI01000088.1:0-312 GCF_001023515.1 Diaphorobacter sp. J5-51
GGTTCGTGGGCCTGAACATCGAAGACAAGGTCTGGGACCACTCCACCTTCAGCGCCAACCGCGAACGCTTGTTCAACGAAGACCTCGCCCGTGCCTTCTTCGAGCGCGTCAAGCTCAGCGCCCAGTGGGGGCGGCTTGCCAGCGACGAGCACTTCAGCGTGGACGGCACGCTCATCGAAGCCTGGGCCTCGCACAAGAGCTTCAAGCGCAAAGACGATGACAGCGACACGCCGCCTGGGCGCAACCCCGAGGTGGACTTCAAAGGACAGGAGCGCTGCAACGACACCCACGAGAGCACCACGGACGCCGATG
>NZ_JSYI01000089.1:0-638 GCF_001023515.1 Diaphorobacter sp. J5-51
CAGGAGCGCTGCAACGACACCCACGAGAGCACCACGGACGCCGATGCCCGGCTGTTCAAGAAGAGCCAGGGCGACAAATCCCGCCTGTGCCACATGGGGCACATCCTCATGGAGAACCGCAACGGGCTGATCGTGGATGTCGAGATCACCCACGCCAGCGGCACGGCCGAGCGCGAGGCGGCGCTGGCCATGTTGGAGCGTCGGGGCAACAGGAACAAACGGGCCACGGTCGGTGCCGACAAGGGCTACGACAGCAAGGCCTTCATCAAAGGCTGCAGAAAGCTCAAAGTCACGCCCCACGTGGCGGCCAAGGACAAACACTCGGCGGTGGATGCGCGAGTGACACGGCACGAGGGCTACAAGACCAGCCTGAAGGTGCGCAAGCGCATCGAAGAGGCCTTTGGCTGGATCAAGACCGTCGGTGGTCTGGCAAAGACCAAGCTGATCGGTCAGGCCAAGCTCACGGGCCAGGCGCTGCTGTGCTTTGCCACCTACAACCTTGTGCGAATGGGCAGCATCGGCGGCTGGTGGGACGCGCATCATGCGTGAGCCCAGGGATACGTGCGCCCGAAATGGGCGGGAGGGCCTGCAAACCGGCCAGATGGGCCGTTGCAATCGCTGCGCAGACGCGTCTGGGC
>NZ_JSYI01000090.1:0-1394 GCF_001023515.1 Diaphorobacter sp. J5-51
GAGCTTGTCAGAAATTTTGTGTGTGAGGCATAGCATGTCGACAAGGAGCATGAATGCCACGCAAGACCAAACCCACCGCTTTGGCGGACCAGGCGGCACAGCCGCAATTTCACATCCCGGCCGAGCTGCTTGACCAGTTGGTGACCGGGCCCATGACGCCGGGCCAAGTCCAAGGGCTGTTCGATCAGTTCAAGAAGTCAATTCTTGAGCGGGCGCTGGGCGCCGAGATGAGTCATCACCTAGGCTATGCGCCCGGCCAAGCCAAGCCCACAGGCGGATCAGCCAACCACCGCAACGGCAAGAGCACCAAGACCGTACTGACCGATGTGGGGGCGCTGCGCATCGATGTCCCACGCGATCGCGAAGGCAGCTTCGAGCCGCAGCTCATTGGCAAGCACGAGCGGCGCTTTACGGGTTTCGACGACAAGATCATCGCCATGTACGCACGCGGCATGACGGTGCGCGAGATCCAGGGTTTCCTGGCTGAGATGTACTCGGTGGACGTCTCGCCCGAGCTCATCAGCCGTGTCACCGATGAGGTGATGGGCGAGGTCACGGCCTGGCAGACACGGCCGCTGGAGGCGATGTACCCGGTGGTGTTCTTCGATGCGCTGCGGGTCAAGATTCGCGAGGATGCGGTGGTGCGCTCCAAGGCCGTCTACCTGGCGCTGGGCGTACTGCCTGACGGCTCGCGCGACATCCTGGGAATCTGGATCGAGAACACCGAGGGGGCGAAGTTCTGGATGAAGGTCTTCAACGATCTGAAGACGCGCGGGGTGCAGGACATCCTGATTGCCGTCACCGACGGCCTCAAGGGCATGCCAGAGGCGCTGGGCGCAGTGTTCCCGGCGACGACGCTGCAGACCTGCATCGTGCACCTGATCCGGGGTGGCCTGGACTTTGCGTCATGGAAAGACCGCAAGGCGCTGGCCGCAGCCATCAAACCCATCTACACCGCGGTGAGCGCCGAGGCGGCCGAGGCCGAGTTGGATGCGTTTGCGGCCGGCCCCTGGGGGCAGCGGTTCCCGACCGTGGTCAGCGCCTGGCGCCGGGCCTGGGACAAGGTCATCCCGTTCTTCGCCTTCCCGCCCGAGGTGCGGCGCGTGATCTACACCACCAACGCCATCGAGAGCGTGAACGCACGGCTGCGCAAGATCATCAAAACGCGCGGCCACTTCCCCAGCGACGAGGCGGCCACCAAGCTGATCTGGCTGGCGCTGCGCAACATCACCGCGGACTGGGGGCGGGCGGCCAACCACTGGAAATCAGCGATGAACCAATTTGCGATCCTCTACGAGGACCGATTTACCAGATCGGGCCAGTAAGATCACCAAGCCGCCTCACGATTGAGTGACGGATTCAACAGCCTCACACACAGAAATCCTGACACTCCC
>NZ_JSYI01000091.1:0-20071 GCF_001023515.1 Diaphorobacter sp. J5-51
GCCGTACCGTGGGCGCCGGCGTCGTTGCCAAGATCATTGCGTAATCTAGTGGGGATCGAAGGGGTATAGCTCAATTGGCAGAGCGTCGGTCTCCAAAACCGAAGGTTGTAGGTTCGATTCCTACTGCCCCTGCCACTTCAGGGTGGTAACAAAACAAGCCCGCCAGCCCCTGGCGGGCTTCGGCGTCTTGTAAGGCGCGATCAAATAGGCGAATTTATCTATGGCCACATCCCAGGTTGAGACGGTCACGACTGGTGCGGACAAGGCAAAGTTGTTCGCGGCAGTGGCGATTGTTCTCGCGTCCATTGCCGGTTTCTATTTGCTGGGTAAGCAAGGGCCCCTGATTCAATGGGGTGTGTTGCTGTTGGGGCTAGTGCTGGCTGTGGCGGTTTTTCTCGTTTCCGAGCATGGACGCCAGTTCGTCGGGTTTGCAAGCGATGCGTGGCGTGAGGTCAAGAAGGTTGTCTGGCCCACGCGCAAGGAAACGCTGCAAATGACGGGCTATGTGTTCGCTTTTGTGGTGGTGATGGCGCTGTTCCTTTGGTTCACGGACAAGACCTTGGAATGGGTTCTGTACGACTTGATCTTGGGCTGGAGGAAGTGATGGTGGATGCCGTGGACACGAATGGTGTGCAGCCTCCGGTGGATGTTCCGGTGAATCCAGATCTGCGCTGGTACATCGTTCATGCCTATTCTGGTATGGAGAAGGCGGTGGAGCGCAACATCCAGGAACGCATTGCGCGCGCCGGTATGCAGCAAAAGTTCGGCCGCATTCTGGTGCCCACTGAAGAAGTGGTGGAAATGAAGAATGGCCAGCGTAAGACTACCGAGCGTCGCCTTTTCCCTGGTTATGTGTTCGTCGAAATGGTGATGGACGATGACACCTGGCATTTGGTGAAGCACACCAGCAAAGTGACAGGATTCGTGGGCGGGGTGAAGAACCGCCCTGCGCCTATTTCCGAAGAAGAGGTGCAGAAGATTGTCAGCCAGATGCAGCAGGGAACGGACAAGCCGCGCCACAAGATCGAATTCATGGTGGGCGAGTTGGTGCGGGTCAAGGAAGGTCCGTTCACCGATTTCAACGGCTCCGTAGAAGAAGTGAATTACGAGAAGAACCGCTTGCGCGTTTCTGTGATGATCTTTGGCCGCTCCACCCCGGTGGAACTGGAATTTGCCCAAGTCGAAAAGACCTGAGCGTCAGTGAAGTATTCGCGCTTTTCGACTCGGTGCGATGAGAGAAGAGAGTCGGTAACCCCGGGGAGCCTGGTGAACGATCAGGCGTTAATACCCGCAAGGAGCAAACATGGCGAAAAAAATCGTCGGCTTCATCAAGCTGCAAGTGCCAGCTGGTAAGGCCAATCCCTCCCCTCCGATTGGTCCCGCGCTGGGCCAACGCGGTCTCAACATCATGGAGTTCTGCAAGGCGTTCAACGCGCAGACCCAAGGTGTCGAGCCTGGTCTGCCGCTGCCCGTGGTGATCACGGCTTTTGCAGACAAGAGCTTTACTTTCGTCATCAAGACGCCGCCCGCAACGGTGCTGATCAAGAAGGCGATCAAGCTGGACAAGGGCTCCTCCAATGCCTTGAGCACCAAGGTGGGCAAGATCACCCGTGCACAGCTCGAAGAGATCGCCAAGACCAAGCTCAAGGACATGAATGCTGCTAGCGTTGACGCGGCAGTGCGCACGCTGGCTGGTTCTGCTCGCTCGATGGGCGTGACGGTGGAGGGTCTGTAAATGGCAAAGCTGACCAAGAAGCAAAAGGCCCTGCAGGGCAAGGTGGACTCTACCAAGCTGTACGCTTTCGCTGAGGCGGTGGCTCTGGTGAAGGAAGCCGCTACTGCCAAGTTCGACGAATCCATCGACGTTGCTGTGCAACTCGGCGTGGATGCCAAGAAGTCGGACCAGGTGGTGCGTGGTGCCGTGGTGCTGCCGAATGGCACGGGCAAGACAACGCGCGTTGCCGTGTTCGCCCAAGGCGCCAAGGCAGAAGAAGCCAAGGCCGCAGGTGCCGACATCGTGGGCATGGACGACCTGGCCGCTCAGGTCAAGGCTGGAGATATGCCGTTCGACGTGGTGATCGCTGCTCCCGATGCCATGCGCGTCGTGGGTACGCTGGGCCAGATCCTGGGCCCCCGCGGTCTGATGCCGAACCCCAAGGTAGGCACGGTGACGCCGGATGTGGCGACGGCCGTGAAGAACGCCAAGGCGGGTCAGGTGCAGTTCCGTGTCGACAAGGCTGGTATCGTGCACAGCACCATTGGTCGTCGGTCGTTCGACAACGACAAGTTGCAGGGCAACCTGGCAGCTCTGATCGAAGCGCTGAACAAGGCCAAGCCTGCGACCAGCAAGGGCGTGTACCTGCGCAAGGTAGCTGTGTCGTCCACGATGGGCGTCGGCGTCCGCGTGGATACGCAGACCATCGCGGCGTAATTGCGAAATCTTCAGGCCTGGTGCCCATGAGGGCGGCAGATCTGATGTGGTGGGCTGACAGCTCCTTTGGGGCTGGCAGGCCATCCAAGACCGTTGGTGTGCAAGGTGCACTTAAACCTTTGGAGGCCAACGCAGATGGCGATCCCGCTGCAGATGGAATGCATGTTCCAAAACAGTTGGTCGCTGCAACAAGAGCGTGCACGGAGGCTTGTCCGAAGTGCGCATATGAAGGAGTAGACCTTGAGTCTTAATCGCAGTGAGAAAGAAGCGGTCATCAATGAAGTGACCAGCCTCGCCGCTAAAGCTCAAACGCTCGTGATCGCGGAATACCGTGGCATCACGGTGGCCGACATGACCAAACTGCGCGTGGAAGCTCGCAGCAAGGGTGTGAGCCTGAGTGTTCTGAAGAACACCCTGGCCCGCCGTGCTGTGGCTGGCAGCCAGTTTGACGTGGTGGCCGACCAGATGACCGGTCCTCTGATCTATGGCTTCTCCGAAGACGCTGTGGCCGCCGCCAAGGTGGTGGCCGATTTCGCGAAAACCAACGACAAGCTGGTGATTCGCGGCGGCGCTTTCGCGGGCAAGGCCCTGGACGTGAACGGCGTGAAGCAACTGGCCAACATTCCTACCAAGGAAGTGCTGCTGGCCCAGCTGTGTGGCTTGCTGATGTCGCCGATCTCCCGCACCGCCGTGGTGCTGGGTGCCCTGGCGGCCAAAAAAGGCGAAGGCGAGCCTGCTGCTGCCTGAGGCAGCGTGGCAATCGTCCCCCCTCTCAACCAATTGTTAGGAAATCAAAATGGCATTCGATAAAGACGCATTCTTGACCGCGCTGGACAGCATGACGGTCCTGGAACTCAATGACCTGGTGAAGGCCATTGAAGAGAAGTTCGGCGTGAGCGCTGCCGCTATGGCTGCTCCCGCTGCTGGCGGCGCTGCCGGCGGCGGTGCTGCAGCTGCTGAAGAAAAGACCGAGTTCAACGTGGTGCTGGCCGACGCCGGCGCCAACAAGGTGGCGGTCATCAAGGCAGTGCGCGAAATCACCGGTCTGGGCCTCAAGGAAGCCAAGGACCTGGTGGACGGCGCTCCCAAGAACGTCAAGGAAGGCATTGCCAAGGCTGACGCCGAAGCTGCCGTCAAGAAGCTGGTGGAAGCCGGCGCCAAGGCCGAACTCAAGTAATCGACCTTGTCTCCTGGGCTGGGGGTCTTGCAAAAGGCCTCCAGCCTTTGGTGCTTATGGGACGCACTTTAGAGCGCACTAGAAAGCGGCCCCCGTGGACTGTTTTCTAGTGTCTTCTGAACCATCCGACAGCAGAAGACGCCTTGGTTCGGGCGATGTGCAACGCATCGCCGTCCGCCATGGTTGGTAGTGGCCAACCGCCAAGCCTGCAGGGTGGCCGCCTTGCAGGGCAGTCGTCGAAGATCCCATTCCATGTCCTTGCCCGGAGATCTCATGGCCCAAACATCCACGTACAGTTATACCGAACGCAAGCGCATTCGCAAGAGCTTCGGTAGCCGCGACAGTGTGCTCAAGGTCCCGTACCTGCTGCAGATGCAGCGGGATGCCTATACCGCGTTCCTGCAGGCCGACACGGCCCCGCAAAAACGCAGCAACGAAGGCCTGCAGGCCGCATTCAACTCCGCGTTTCCCATCGTTTCCCACAACGGCTTCGTGGAGATGAAGTTCGTTGAATACAACCTGGCCAAGCCGGCGTTCGACGTGCGCGAATGCCAGACCCGCGGCTTGACTTTTGCATCGGCCGTGCGTGCCAAGGTGCAGTTGATCATCTACGACCGCGAGTCCTCGACCTCGCAGTCCAAGGTGGTCAAGGAAGTGAAGGAGCAGGAGGTCTACATGGGCGAAGTGCCCCTGATGACTGACAAGGGCTCCTTCATCATCAACGGCACGGAGCGCGTGATCGTCTCCCAGCTGCACCGCTCGCCCGGCGTGTTCTTCGAGCACGACAAGGGCAAGACCCACAGCTCGGGCAAGTTGCTGTTCTCTGCGCGCATCATCCCCTACCGCGGCTCCTGGCTGGACTTCGAATTCGATCCGAAGGACATCCTGTACTTCCGCGTGGACCGTCGCCGCAAGATGCCGGTCACGATCCTGCTCAAGGCCATCGGCCTGAACCCCGAATCCATCCTGGCGAACTTCTTCGTCAACGACAACTTCCGCCTGATGGACAGCGGCGCTCAGCTGGAGTTCGTGCCCGAGCGTCTGCGTGGCGAGGTGGCGCGCTTCGACATCACCGACAAGGCCGGCAAGGTGATTGTGGCCAAAGACAAGCGCGTGACGGCGCGCCACACGCGTGAGCTGGAGCAGTCCGGCACCACGCACATCAGCGTGCCTGAGGACTTCCTCATCGGCCGCGTGGTGGCCCGCAACATCGTAGACGGCGACACCGGCGAGATCCTGGCCAAGGCCAACGAAGAGCTGACCGAGGCGTTGCTCAAGAAGCTGCGCGCTGCTGGCGTGCAGGACCTGCAGGTCATCTACACCAACGAACTTGACCAAGGCGCCTACATTTCGCAGACGCTGCGCATCGACGAAACCGTGGATGAATTCGCCGCGCGCGTGGCCATCTACCGCATGATGCGCCCCGGCGAGCCGCCGACCGAGGATGCCGTGCAGGCCCTGTTCCAGCGCCTATTCTACAACCCCGACACGTACGACCTGTCGCGCGTAGGCCGCATGAAGTTCAACGCCAAGATCGGCCGCGACGAAGCCACCGGCCCGATGGTGCTGTCCAACGACGACATCCTGGCCGTGGTCAAGATCCTGGTGGACCTGCGCAACGGCAAGGGCGAGGTGGACGACATTGACCACCTGGGCAACCGCCGCGTGCGCTGCGTGGGCGAGCTGGCCGAAAACCAGTACCGCACGGGCCTGGCACGTATCGAAAAGGCCGTGAAGGAACGCCTGGGCCAGGCCGAGCAAGAGCCGCTGATGCCCCACGACCTGATCAACTCCAAGCCGATTTCCGCGGCGCTCAAGGAGTTCTTCGGTGCGTCCCAGCTGTCGCAGTTCATGGACCAGACCAACCCGCTGGCCGAGATCACGCACAAGCGCCGTGTTTCGGCCCTGGGCCCGGGCGGTCTGACCCGCGAGCGTGCCGGCTTCGAGGTGCGTGACGTGCACGTGACCCACTACGGCCGCGTGTGCCCGATCGAGACGCCTGAAGGTCCGAACATCGGGCTGATCAACTCGCTGGCCCTGTATGCCCGCCTGAACGAGTACGGCTTCATCGAGACTCCCTACCGCCGCGTGGTGGACGGCAAGGTCACGATGGAAATCGATTACCTGTCGGCCATCGAAGAAGGCAAGTACATCATCGCCCAGGCCAACGCCACGCTGGATGCCGAAGGGCGTCTGACGGGCGACCTGGTGTCGGCACGCGAAAAGGGTGAATCGACCCTGGTGTCCGCCGACCGTGTGCAGTACATGGACGTGTCGCCTGCACAGATCGTGTCGGTGGCGGCTTCGCTCGTTCCGTTCCTGGAGCACGACGACGCGAACCGCGCGCTGATGGGCGCCAACATGTCGCGCCAGGCCGTGCCCGTGCTGCGTCCCGAGAAGCCCATGGTGGGCACGGGTATCGAGCGCGTGGCGGCCGTGGACTCCGGCACCGTGGTGACGGCCAACCGTGGCGGCGTGGTGGACTATGTGGACGCCACCCGTATCGTGGTGCGTGTGAACGACGACGAAGCCGTGGCCGGTGAAGTCGGCGTGGACATCTACAACCTCATCAAGTACCAGCGCTCCAACCAGAACACGAACATCCACCAGCGCCCCATCGTCAAGAAGGGCGACAAGCTGGCCAAGGGTGACGTGATTGCCGACGGCGCTTCGACCGACCTGGGCGAGATCGCCATCGGCCAGAACATGCTGATCGCGTTCATGCCCTGGAACGGCTACAACTTCGAGGACTCGATCCTGATCAGCGAGCGCGTGGTGGCCGAAGACCGCTACACCTCGATCCACATCGAGGAGTTGGTGGTGATGGCCCGCGACACGAAGCTGGGCGCGGAAGAAATCACCCGCGACATCCCGAACCTGTCCGAGCAGCAGCTGAACCGTCTGGACGAGTCCGGCATCATCTACGTGGGCGCCGAAGTGCAGCCCGGCGACACGCTGGTCGGCAAGGTCACGCCCAAGGGCGAAACCACCCTCACGCCTGAAGAGAAACTGCTGCGCGCCATCTTCGGCGAGAAGGCGTCCGATGTGAAGGACACCTCGCTGCGCGTGGACCAGGGCTCGCAGGGCACGGTGATCGACGTGCAGGTGTTCACCCGTGAAGGCATCCAGCGCGACAAGCGCGCCCAGCAGATCATCGACGATGAACTCAAGCGCTTCCGCCTGGACCTGAACGACCAGTTGCGCATCGTGGAGGCCGACGCGTTCGACCGTATCGAGAAGCTGCTGACCGGCCGCGTGGCCAACGGCGGCCCGCAAAAGCTGGCCAAGGGTACGAAGATCGACAAGGCCTACCTGGCCTCGGTGGAGAAGTTCCACTGGTTCGACATCCGCCCCGCCGAGGAAGAGGTCGCCACGCAGCTGGAGTCCATCAAGAACGCGCTGGAGCAGACCCGCCACAGCTTCGACCTGGCCTTTGAAGAAAAGCGCAAGAAGCTCACCCAGGGCGACGAGCTGCCGGCCGGCGTGCTGAAGATGGTCAAGGTGTACCTGGCCGTCAAGCGCCGCCTGCAGCCTGGCGACAAGATGGCCGGCCGCCACGGCAACAAGGGCGTGGTGTCCAAGATCGTTCCGGTCGAAGACATGCCCTACATGGCCGACGGCACCCCCGCCGACATCGTGCTCAACCCGCTGGGCGTGCCTTCGCGGATGAACATCGGCCAGGTGCTGGAAGTCCATCTTGGCTGGGCCGGCAAGGGCATGGGCCAGCGCATCGGCGACATGCTGCAGCGCGAGGCCAAGACGGCTGAGCTGCGCAAGTTCCTGGAAGAAATCTACAACTCGCGCGGCCGCAAGGAAGACCTGTCGCAGCTGAGCGACGACGAAATCCTGGCCATGGCGCGCGA
This sequence comes from Diaphorobacter sp. J5-51, assembly GCF_001023515.1. NCBI lineage: Bacteria > Pseudomonadati > Pseudomonadota > Betaproteobacteria > Burkholderiales > Comamonadaceae > Diaphorobacter > Diaphorobacter sp. J5-51. Next base: position 7,472 of record NZ_JSYI01000091.1, read on the forward strand.
GCTGACCTCGGGCGTTCCCTTCGCATCGCCCGTGTTCGACGGCGCGTCCGAAGAGGAAATCAAGGACATGCTCAAGTTGGCCTACCCGGACGACCTCGCCCAGGCCAAGGGCCTGACCGAGACGCGCACGCAGGCGTACCTGTACGACGGCCGCACGGGCGAGCGTTTCGAGCGCCCGACGACCGTGGGCTACATGCACTACCTGAAGCTGCACCACTTGGTGGACGACAAGATGCACGCCCGCTCGACCGGTCCGTACTCGCTCGTCACGCAGCAACCGCTGGGCGGCAAGGCGCAGTTCGGTGGCCAGCGCTTCGGTGAGATGGAAGTGTGGGCGCTGGAAGCCTACGGCGCCGCCTACGTGCTGCAGGAAATGCTGACGGTGAAGTCCGACGACGTGCAGGGCCGTACCAAGGTGTACGAGAACATCGTCAAGGGCGAACACGCGATCGAAGCCGGCATGCCGGAGTCGTTCAACGTGCTGGTCAAGGAAATCCGTTCGCTGGGCCTGGACATCGAGTTGGAACGTTCCTGAGCAGGATCGAGTTTTTAAAAAAGTGAGCGGCTGGCGCTCACTCCCTCTGGGTTTGCAGGTGTTTTGTCTTGCAAATCCTTATGTGGCAAGCGCCAGCAGCTATGTTTTTAGGTGAAAAGGAAAGAGTCACATGAAATCGCTACTCGACCTGTTCAAGCAATTCACGCCCGATGAGCATTTCGATGCCATCAAGATCGGCATGGCTTCGCCCGAGAAGATCCGTTCGTGGTCTTTCGGCGAAGTGAAGAAGCCCGAGACCATCAACTACCGCACGTTCAAGCCCGAGCGCGACGGCCTGTTCTGCGCCAAAATCTTCGGGCCCATCAAGGACTACGAATGCCTGTGCGGCAAGTACAAGCGCCTGAAGCACCGCGGCGTGATCTGCGAAAAGTGCGGCGTTGAAGTCACGCAGACCAAGGTGCGCCGCGAGCGCATGGGCCATATCGACCTGGCCGCACCCTGCGCCCACATCTGGTTCCTGAAGTCGCTGCCTTCGCGCCTGGGCCTGGTGCTCGACATGACGCTGCGCGACATCGAACGCGTGCTGTACTTCGAAGCCTACGTGGTCACCGACCCCGGCATGACCCCGCTGAAGAAGTTCGGCATCATGTCCGAGGACGACTACGACGCCAAGCGCAAGGAATACGGCGACGAGTTCGTCGCCAAGATGGGCGCCGAGGGCATCAAGGAGCTGCTGGAAGGCATCGACATCGAGATCGAGATCGAGAAGCTGCGCGGCGACCTGACGGGCTCCGAAGTCAAGGTCAAGAAGAACGCCAAGCGCCTGAAGGTGCTGGAGGCCTTCAAGAAGTCCGGCATCAAGCCCGAGTGGATGATCCTGGAAGTGCTGCCCGTGCTGCCGCCGGACCTGCGTCCGCTGGTGCCGCTGGACGGCGGCCGCTTCGCCACGTCGGACCTGAACGACCTGTACCGCCGCGTCATCAACCGCAACTCGCGCCTGCGCCGCCTGCTGGAGCTGAAGGCTCCCGAGATCATCGCGCGCAACGAAAAGCGCATGCTGCAGGAAGCCGTGGACAGCCTGCTGGACAACGGCCGCCGCGGCAAGGCGATGACGGGCGCCAACAAGCGCGCCCTGAAGTCCCTGGCCGACATGATCAAGGGCAAGTCGGGCCGCTTCCGCCAGAACCTGCTGGGCAAGCGCGTGGACTACTCGGGCCGTTCCGTGATCACCGTGGGTCCGACGCTCAAGCTGCACCAGTGCGGCCTGCCCAAGCTGATGGCCCTGGAGCTGTTCAAGCCCTTCATCTTCTCGCGCCTGGAGGCCATGGGCATTGCCACGACCATCAAGGCCGCCAAGAAGGAAGTGGAAGCCGGCACGCCCGTGGTGTGGGACATCCTGGAAGAGGTCATCAAGGAACACCCGGTGATGCTCAACCGTGCGCCCACGCTGCACCGCCTGGGCATCCAGGCGTTCGAGCCCATCCTGATCGAAGGCAAGGCCATCCAGCTGCACCCGCTGGTCTGCGCCGCGTTCAACGCCGACTTCGACGGTGACCAGATGGCCGTGCACGTGCCGCTGTCCGTGGAAGCGCAGTTGGAAGCCCGCACGCTGATGCTGGCGTCCAACAACGTGCTGTTCCCCGCGTCCGGCGAGCCCTCCATCGTGCCCTCGCAGGACGTGGTGCTGGGCCTGTACCACGCCACCCGCGAGAAGATCAACGGCAAGGGCGAAGGCCTGGTGTTCGCCGACACCGGCGAAGTCCAGCGCGCGCTGGATGCGGGCGAGGCCGAGCTGCACGCCAAGATCAGCGTGCGCCTGACCGAGTGGACCAAGGACAAGGCGACGGGTGAGTTCGTGCCCGAGACCAAGCTCGTGGACACCACTGTGGGCCGTGCGCTGCTGTCGGAAATCCTGCCCAAGGGCCTGCCCTTCAGCAACCTGAACAAGGCGCTGAAGAAGAAGGAAATCTCCAAGCTCATCAACGCGTCGTTCCGCAAGTGCGGCCTGAAGGACACCGTGGTGTTCGCCGACAAGCTGCTGCAAAACGGCTTCCGCCTGGCCACGCACGCGGGCTTCTCCGTGGCGATCGACGACATGCTGGTGCCGCCGCAGAAGGCCGAGATCCTGGCCCGCGCCGAAGCCGAGGTGAAGGAGATCGAGCAGCAGTACGTCTCCGGTCTGGTGACGGCCGGCGAGCGCTACAACAAGGTGGTGGACATCTGGGGCAAGGCCGGCGACGACGTGTCCAAGGTGATGATGGATCAGCTCAAGGTCCAGAAGACCATCGACCGCAACGGCAAGGAAGTGAACGAGGAATCGTTCAACGCCATCTACATGATGGCCGACTCCGGCGCCCGCGGCTCGGCGGCCCAGATCCGTCAGCTGGCCGGTATGCGCGGCCTGATGGCCAAGCCCGATGGCTCGATCATCGAGACGCCTATCACCGCGAACTTCCGCGAAGGCCTGAACGTGTTGCAGTACTTCATCTCCACCCACGGTGCCCGTAAGGGCCTGGCGGATACGGCGTTGAAGACCGCGAACTCGGGTTACCTGACCCGTCGCCTGGTGGACGTGACGCAGGACCTGGTGGTGACCGAGGACGACTGCGGCACCTCGAATGGTTCGCTGATGCGCGCCATCGTCGAGGGCGGTGAAGTCATCGAGTCCCTGCGCGACCGTATCCTGGGCCGTACCGCGGCCGAGGAAGTGCTGCACCCCGAAACACGTGCCGTGCTGGCGCAGCCGGGCCGGATGCTCGATGAAGACCTGATTGAAGAGCTCGAAGCCGCAGGCGTGGACGAAGTGAAGGTGCGTACCGCGCTGACCTGCGAAACCCGCTACGGCCTGTGCGCCAAGTGCTACGGCCGCGACCTGGGCCGCGGCGGCCTGATCAACCTCGGCGAAGCCGTGGGCGTGATCGCCGCGCAGTCCATCGGCGAGCCCGGCACGCAGCTGACCATGCGTACGTTCCACATCGGTGGTGCGGCATCGCGTGCGGCGGTGGCGTCCAGTGTGGAAGCCAAGTCCAACGGCATCATCGGCTTCAACGCCACGATGCGCTACGTGACCAACACCAAGGGCGAACTGGTGGTGATTGCGCGCTCGGGTGAAATCATCATCCAGGACGAGCACGGCCGCGAGCGCGAGCGCCACAAGGTGCCGTACGGCGCGACGCTGACGGTGAAGGCCGACCAGAACATCAAGGCCGGCACCATCCTCGCCAACTGGGACCCGCTGACGCGCCCGATCATCACCGAGTACGCAGGTACGGTGAAGTTCGAGAACGTCGAGGAAGGCCTCACGGTGGCCAAGCAGGTGGACGAGGTCACGGGCCTGTCCACGCTGGTGGTGATCGACCCCAAGCGCCGCGGCTCTGCCAAGGTGGTGCGTCCGCAGGTGAAGCTGGTGGACGCCGATGGCAAGGAGGTGAAGATCCCCGGTACCGACCACTCGGTGACGATCGGCTTCCAGGTCGGCGCGCTGATCCAGGTGCGCGACGGCCAGGAAGTGGGCCCCGGCGAAGTGCTGGCCCGCATCCCGATGGAAGGCCAGAAGACCCGCGACATTACCGGCGGTCTGCCGCGCGTGGCCGAGCTCTTTGAAGCCCGCAGCCCCAAGGACAAGGGCATGCTGGCCGAGATGACCGGCACGATCTCCTTCGGCAAGGAAACCAAGGGCAAGGTGCGCCTGCAGATCACCGATCCGGACGGCAAGGTCTGGGACGAGCTGGTGCCCAAGGAAAAGAACGTGCTGGTCCACGAAGGCCAGGTGGTCAACAAGGGCGAGCTGATCGTCGACGGCCCGGCCGATCCGCAGGACATCCTGCGCCTGCTGGGCATCGAGGAGCTGTCGCGCTACATCGTTGACGAAGTGCAGGACGTGTACCGCTTGCAGGGTGTGAAGATCAACGACAAGCACATCGAGGTGATCGTGCGCCAGATGCTGCGCCGCGTCGTGGTCGAGAACCCGGGCGAGTCCACCTACATCGCCGGCGAGCAGGTGGAGCGTTCCGAGATCCTCAACACCAACGAGGCGCTGCAGGCCGAAGGCAAGCTCCCTGCCACGTACTCCAACGTGCTGCTGGGCATCACCAAGGCGTCGCTGTCCACCGACTCGTTCATTTCCGCCGCGTCGTTCCAGGAAACGACCCGCGTGCTCACCGAGGCTGCCATCATGGGCAAGCGCGACGAGCTGCGCGGCCTGAAGGAGAACGTGATCGTGGGCCGTCTGATCCCCGCCGGCACGGGCTTGGCTTACCACCAGGCGCGCAAGGCCAAGGACGCCATGGACGAGGCCGAGCGCCGCGCCATCGCAGATGCCGAAGCCGCCGAGCTGGCCTCTGCCGGCACCCACGACGCAGCCGCCGAGATCGACGGCAGCGCCGACACGGCTGATTAAGCCGTTGCCAGTCCCGCCTCTCGCATGCGGGTACTGAACGCTCCCGGCTTGCCCATCCGGCAGGCCGGGAGTTTCTTTTTTGTCGTGTTACCAATCCCTCGGTTGGCAGGGGCCGTGCCCGCTGGCGCGAAGCCCCGGCTGTGAACATGTTGACCACCTGGATACTTCTCGCCCTGTTCCTGTTCTGGGCCGTGGGCGCCTACAACCGGCTCATCCGCCTGCGATCCGCGGCGCTGCAGGCCTTTGGCGGGCTGGACACCCACATGGTGCGCTGGATTGCCCTGCTGGGTGAGTACGAGGCTGCGCACGGTGCGCCTGGCGCGGTCCAGGCCATCGTGGGCGACGAACCGGCGCCGGCGGCGGACGCGCACGACGCCCATGCTGCCCTTTGGGCCGCGGCCACGCAACTCGGCGCCTCGCTGGCAGTAGCGCGCGCGCGCCCGCTGGACAGCGGCGCCGCCGCCGCCCTGGCGGCCGCATCGCAGGTGCTGGAGAACGCCTGGCAGACCGTTGTGCGCGAAGCCGCGCAGGTGAGCGAAGGTGTGGCACCCCCTGCACTCGCCCCATGGGTGGTGCGGCGCGAACAGGTGGCGCTGCACAGCGACGAGGCGCGCCGCCTGTTCAACGATGCCGTGGCTCAGTACAACCATGCCATCGCCCAGTTTCCCGCCAGCCTGCTGGCGTGGCTGTTCGGCTTCAAGAAGGCGCAGACGCTGTGAACAAGCCTACTTCCATCCCGACGCAGGGGGCTCCCGCGGTTGCGTTGAGCCAGTTGCTGGACGCCACCGCCTTGGCGCTGCAGGCGGTGCGCGCAGGGCAGTCGGGCACCGTGGCGCTGGAGACCACGGCTGCCGCGCTGCGCCCCGGCGTGCAGGCGCTGCTGTTCCAGGTGCTGCGCCACCTGGGGCGCGCGCAGGCCTTGCGCCGCCAGCTGGCACCCCGCAACCCACCGCCGCGGGTGGATGCGCTGCTGTGCACCGCCCTGGCACTGGCCTGGGACCCGCAGGCCGCTCCCTACGCGCCGTTCACCCTGGTCAACCAGGCGGTCGAGGCCGCCAAGCGCCACCCCGCGACGCGGGCGCAGGCGTCTTTCGTCAACGCCTGCCTGCGGCGCTTCCTGCGTGAGCGCGACACGCTGGTGGCCGCCACGCAGGGCGACGAGGTCGCCGTGTGGAACCACCCCGCATGGTGGATCCAGCGCCTGCGCCGCGACCACCCCGATCAGTGGCAGCAGATCCTGCAGGCGAACAATGCGCCCGCGCCCATGGTGCTGCGGATTTCTAAGTCAAAAAGCACTCCAGCGCTTTACCAGCAAGCGTTAGAAGCTATCAGTATTGAAGCGATGGCGGTAGGCCCCGAAGGGCTGGCGCTGGCACGCCCCGTGCCGGTGCAGCAACTGCCCGGCTTTGCAGAGGGTGTTGTCTCGGTGCAGGATGCCGCCGCGCAGATGGCGGCGCCGCTGCTGCTCAACGGGCTGGACGCCGCGCAGCCGCTGCGCTTATTGGATGCCTGCGCCGCCCCCGGCGGCAAGACCGCCCATTTGCTGGAATGGGCCGCCGCACTGCGGGCCCCTTGGCGGGTCACCGCGTTGGAGGTGGATGCGGCACGCGCCGAGCGCATCCATGACAACCTGCATCGCCTGGGGCTGAGTGCCCAGGTGCTGGTGGCCGATGCCGCCGTGCCCGCCGACTGGTGGCAGCAGGCCAGCGGTGGTGAGCCGTTCGACGCGATCTTGCTCGACGCGCCCTGTACCGCCTCGGGCATCGTGCGCCGCCACCCCGACGTGCGCTGGCTGCGGCGTGAGAGCGACGTGGCCCAGCTGGCCGCGCAGCAGTCGCGTCTGCTGGCGGCGCTGTGGCCGCTGCTGCGCCCCGGCGGGCGGCTGCTGTATTGCACCTGTTCGGTGTTCCGGGCCGAAGGCGACGGGCAGATCGCAGCGTTTCTTGCGCACAACACTGACGCACGCCTGCTGCCGTCGCCGGGCCATTTATTCCCCGGCAGACCAGACAAGCGCGACGGGCTCCGTGACAATGTGCCGGGTGAACACGACGGTTTCTTTTACGCCCTGTTGCACAAGGCCCCCGCCTGAACGTGCCGGTCTGCGCAGGCCGGGGTGGCTGTGGGCCGCGCTGGTTTGTTTGCTGGCGCTGTGGATCGCGGCCATTCCCGCCGCCCACGCCCAACAGCACGGCGAGATTGTTGAACTGCAACTCGACCCGCTGCCCGAGGGACTGTATCTGTCGGCCACGCTGCAGCTGGAACTCCCCGAACTCGTCAAGGATGCGCTCTACAAGGGCATTTCCGTGTTCTTCATCACCGAGGCCGAGGTGGTGCGCCAGCGCTGGTACTGGTCCGACAAAGTGGTGGCGCAGGCCAGCCGTTTTCTGCGGTTGAGCTACCAGCCCCTTACGCGGCGCTGGCGTGTGGTGCAGTCGTCCACGCCCTTTGCACCGTCGGGCCTGGGCGTGTCGCTGGGCCAGAATTTCGACACGCTGCAGGATGCGCTGGCATCGATGCAGCGCATCGCGCGCTGGAAGATCGCCGACGAGGGGCAGGTCGATGAAGGCGTGACCTACGTCATGAACTTCCAGTTCCGGCTGGATACCTCGCAGTTGCCCCGGCCCTTGCAGATCGGTGCGGTGGGCCGCTCGGGCTGGAACATGGTGCTTGCGCGCAGCGTGCCGCTGAGCGTGGTGGAGGCTGCGCGGTGAAAGCGGGCGATCCGCGTCCCGCGGGTTCGGCCCGCCGCGCAGAGACACGCGCACGCGCCGTGCGATGGGCGCTGGGCCTCGGCACGGGGCTGATGTGCGCCATCGCATTGGTGCTGCTGTTCCTGCTGACGCTGGCCACCAACAACCGTGACCTGTACGAACGCAACTTCGCCTGGCTGCTGGGCGTGAACGTACTGGTGGCGCTGGTGCTGCTGGCCGTGTTGGTCTGGGGCGCCCTGCGCCTGGTGGTGCGCCTGAGGCGGGGGCGCTTCGGCAGCCGGCTGCTGCTCAAGCTCGCGGGCATCTTCGGGCTGGTGGGCGTGATCCCCGGGCTGCTGATCTACGTGGTGTCCTACCAGTTCGTCTCGCGCTCCATCGAGAGCTGGTTCGACGTCAAGGTCGAGGGCGCGTTGACCGCCGGTGTGAGCCTGGCGCGCGTCACGCTCGACACCATTGCCAGCGACCTGGCCTCCAAGACGCGCACCGCCAGCAGCCAGTTGGCCCAGGTGCCCGATGCGGCCGCGGGCCTGGTGCTGGAGCGCATGCGGGACCAGTTGGGGGCCACCGACCTCGTGCTGTGGAACGCCGCGGGCCAGCCCGTCGCCGGCACCGGGCAATCGCGCTACATGCTCAACCCCGAGCGCCCGAGCGCGCAGCAGTTCCGCATGGCGCGGCAAGACCGCGTCACCTTCCAGATCGAGGGCCTGGACGACATCACCGACCCGCTGGCCGCGGAGAACGCGCGCGTGCGCGCGCTGGTGCTGGTGGCCAACCCCGGCGTGGGTCTGCTGGCCGAACCGCGCTTCGTGCAGGCTACCGTGCCCTTGCCCCAGGCGCTGGTCGCCAACGCCATTGCGGTGCAGGAAGCAAACCGCGAATACCAGGAACGCGCGCTGGCGCGCGGCGGGCTGCGGCGCATGTACATCGGCACGCTGACGCTGAGCCTGTTCCTTGCCGTCTTTGGCGCGGTGCTGCTCGCCGTGGTGCTGGGCAACCAGCTTGCGCGGCCCCTGCTGGTGCTGGCCGACGGCGTGCGCGAGGTGGCGGCAGGCAACCTGTCGCCCAAGGCCGCGCTGCAGACCAAGGACGAGCTGGGCGGGCTCACGCGCTCTTTTGCCCTGATGACGCAGCAGCTTGCGGACGCCCGCGGCACGGTCGAGCAAAGCCTGAACGCGCTGGATGCCGCGCGCGGGCACCTGCAGACCATCCTGGACAACCTCACGTCGGGAGTCATCGTGCTGGATGAAAAAGGCATCGTCCAGTCGTCCAACCCTGGTGCGACCCGTGTCCTGCGCGCGCCACTGGCGGCCTATGAAGGACGGCCGCTGGCTGAGGTGCCGGGGCTGGCGGATTTCGCGGCGGCCGTGCAGCGGCACTTCGATACCTTTTTGCTGGATCGTGACCACCACGGTCTGGACCACTGGCAGCAGACCTTTGAGCTGCACGCGGCGGGCGGTGGCGTCACCACGCAAGGCACCAGCCTGGTGGCGCGCGGCGCGCAACTGCCCAACGAGGCGCGGTTGCTGGTGTTCGACGACATCTCCGAAATCGTCTCCGCGCAGCGCGCCCAGGCGTGGGGCGAGGTTGCTCGGCGTTTGGCGCACGAGATCAAGAACCCGCTGACGCCGATCCAGCTCTCGGCCGAGCGTCTGGAGATCAAGCTCTCAGGCAAGCTGCCTGCGGCAGAGCAGGCCGTGCTGACCAAGTCGGTGAAGACCATCGTGGACCAGGTGGATGCGATGAAACGGCTGGTCAATGAATTCCGCGACTACGCGCGCCTGCCGTCTGCGGAACTGCACACGCTGGACCTGAACGCACTGGTTGCCGATGTGCTGCATTTGTATGGCGCCGAGACCGCGCAGGTGCCGGTCGAGGCCGAGTTGGACCCGCGCTGCCCCGCGATCTCCGGCGATGCCCAGCAATTGCGCCAAGTGGTGCACAACCTGCTGCAGAACGCCCAGGACGCGACGCAGCAGGCGGCCGAGCAGGGGGGCGTTCCACCGCCGCCCGTGCGCATCAGCACACGCTGGAGTGCATCCGCGAAACGTGTGCGGCTGACGGTGTCGGACTGCGGGCCGGGCTTTCCTCCACACATCCTGCAGCGCGCCTTCGAGCCCTACGTCACGACCAAGCCGCGGGGCACTGGGCTGGGACTGGCCGTCGTCAAAAAAATCGCGGATGAACATCGCGCGCGGATCGATCTGGTCAACCGCGTGGAAGACGGCGTGGTGAAGGGCGCACAAGTGTCGCTATCATTCGCCCCTGAATCGGCGGTGGCGCTCTAACAACACCGCACGTGCAGCAAGGGTGCATTTACACACATGGCAAATATTCTGGTGGTCGACGACGAACTGGGGATCCGGGACCTGTTGTCAGAAATTCTGAACGACGAGGGGCATAGCGTCGACCTTGCCGAGAACGCCACGCAGGCCCGCAACGCGCGCTTGAATGGCAGCTATGACCTGGTACTGCTGGATATCTGGATGCCCGATACCGACGGGGTATCGCTGCTCAAGGAATGGGCCATGGCCGGCACGCTGACCATGCCAGTGATCATGATGAGCGGCCACGCCACCATCGACACGGCCGTGGAAGCCACGCGCATCGGTGCCTTCTCCTTTCTCGAGAAACCCATCACCATGCAGAAGCTGCTCAAGGCAGTGGAGCAGGGCCTGGCACGCAGTACGGCGCAGCCACCAGCAAGCGCTGCCGCGCCGGCCCAGACCAACACCGCACCTGCACCCGCAACAACCGGTGCCATTGCCAATGGCGCGCCGGCTCCTGCGCCTGTTGTTGCGGTGATGGAGCAGGCGCCCATGTCCCACCAGGGCTTCAATCTCGACCGACCCTTGCGTGAGGCGCGCGACGGTTTTGAAAAAGCCTACTTTGAATTCCATCTCGCCCGCGAAGGCGGCTCGATGACACGCGTCGCCGAAAAAACAGGATTGGAGCGCACACATCTTTACCGCAAGCTGCGCCAATTGGGGGTGGACCTCGGGCGCAACAAACGCAACGCGTGAATTGGCAAAAATTTTGCAGCTTGGCGTCATGCCCCGATTTCTCGGGCTATAATTCAAGGCTCAGGCCCGGTAGCTCAGTTGGTAGAGCAGAGGATTGAAAATCCTTGTGTCGGCGGTTCGATTCCGTCCCAGGCCACCACATACAACGCCCAACCACTCGGTTGGGCGTTTTTGTTTCTGCACTGCCACGCTGCATGGAACGACGCAGTGGTTGCGTGTCCTCATCCTCCAGCGCTGCACAGGACCTCTCCGTGATTCGGGGCCTTGTTTCTTTCGCGGGACGGTAGTCCTTTCTTTGGGAGCCAGTACCTGCAGGCACGGGCGCGGGGGTACAGAAGCCAGGCACTCTCCCATGCCCCAAAGATCACGCGCTGCGGGCAGCTCTACGCAGGGCGACACTTCGGGCTGCATGTACGCCCATGTGTCATGAGCGTGTGACGGCTTTGAACTACAGTGACCGGATGCAAGACTTTTCACGCACGCTTTCGCTGACGGGGGCGTCCAACTTCCGTGATCTGGGAGGCTATCGGGGGCTGGATGGACGCACGGTACGCTGGCGCCGGTTGTTCCGCTCCGATCATCTGGCGGCCCTGACACCGCAGGACGCGCAGGTGCTGGCCGGTGTGGGGCTGACCCGCTCGGTGGACTTCCGCGGGCTGGTGGAGAGCGCGGCCCAGTCGTATGCGCTGCCGCAGGTGCGCTATCACGCGCTGCCGATCGAGCCGACCGTCGTGCAGCGCGCCAAGGAACTGGCGGTAGCGGGCCAACAGATCACGGCACCCGTTGCGGTAGGGCTGATGCAGGACACCTACCGCGCCTTTGTTTCCGACAACGCGCAGCAGTTTGCGGGCTTGTTCGAGCAGTTGCTGGCAGAGGATTCCCCACTGGTCTTTCACTGCACTGCGGGCAAGGACCGCACCGGTTTCGCCGCGGCCCTGATTCTGCTGGCGCTCGGCGTGTCGCGCGAGGTGGTCATGCAGGACTACCTGTTGACTAACGCGCTGTACCGTCGGCCCGCGGGGCTGGTCAGCTCTGCGCCGCAGGAGGTGCTGAACGTGATCTGGCGCGTGCAGGAGGACTTCCTGGAGGCCGCATTGCAAGCCGTTGACCAGGACCACGGCGGCGTGCAGCGTTACCTGGAGCGTCGCCTGGGCGTGGACGATGCCGCGCGCAGCCGCCTGGCGCAGCTGTACCTGCAGCCGCTGTCGGAGTGAGGCGCCGCGGCCGTGCGCCCTGGGCCGCTCGGGCATAAAAAAAGCAGCCCGGAGGCTGCTTTTTTTGCGAAACCCGCGCCACGGTGTCAGAGCGTGGCGTCCTTGAGTTTCTTCAGTGCGCGGGTCTTGATCTTGACCGATGCGGGCTTGGCGGGGAACCAGCGCTCTTCGCCGGTGAACGGGTCCTTGCCGAAGCGCTTCTTCTTGGCGGGCACTTGCTGCAGGCCGATCTTGAGCAGGCCGGGCAGCGTGAACTCGCCGGAGCCCTTCTTGTGCACGGAAGCCAGGATGGCCGTCTCCAGCGCGGCGAGCACGGCCTTGGCGGCCTTGGGCTCGACACCCGCCTGCGTGGCGAGGTGGGCGATCAGCGCGGTCTTGGTGAAGGCTTCCTTCACGGGCTTGATGGCAGCAGGAGCTGCGGGGGCGGCTGCCTTCTTGGCAGGTGCCGCAGCCTTTTTGGCGGCGGTCTTTTTCACCGGAGCGGTGGTCTTCTTTGCAGTTGCCATGATGTCGGATCGTTGTAAGGTGTATACAAGCAGGCCAGCCAGGCTGGTGATCGGATTCTAGGCGCTGTCTGTGCGCGTGGGGTGTCCTATTCATGCGGGTTTGCGCGAGAAAACCACGCTATCGCGGGCCTGTGGACGGCACAGGGCACGCACGTGCCGCACGGGTGGCGCGCATGCGGGTAAGCTGTGCAACCATTCCCTGATGCACCAGGAGATGTAATGGATGCCTCCCTCCCCACGGGGAAGTCGATCGC
>NZ_JSYI01000092.1:0-30643 GCF_001023515.1 Diaphorobacter sp. J5-51
GTTTTTAACCCCAGATCAACTCAAAGCAGAGAATTTTTCAACTCCCCTTCGCTGCATCCACATCACTTCCAGAAGAACAGCTCTGTGGTGCAGCAAGCCTCGCAGTATATCAAAAAATTCCCTACTTTTGTCCAACAACTCACCATTGCCACTTTTCAAGCAGTTTTTCGGGCGTCAGACTGTCATAGCCCTCAAAGGGCTGATGTATCCAGGGGTTGGTGGGAAGGAACTCCACCGAATAGTCAGGCGCAAAAGTCGACAGCCCTTTCGTCCAAATCACCGCGCTACGCAGCTCCGTGATGGGTGCGTAGTTGGTCTTGAGCATTTCCACCACGGCATTCAAGGTGTGGCCCGAGTCCGCCAGATCATCCACAAGTAGCACGCGGCCAGCGATCTCCCCCCTGGGAGTCGTGATGAAGCGAGCGATGTCCAAGTGCCCCTTGACTGTCCCAGCTTCTGCTCTATAAGAACTAGTGGACATGATGGCCAAGGGCTTGTCAAAGATACGGCTCAGAATGTCCCCAGGTCGCAAGCCGCCACGAGCAAGACAAAGGATCGTGTCGAACTGCCATGCGGATTGATGCACCTTTAGCGCAAGCTTCTCTATGAGGTTGTGATACTCGTCGTAGCTTACGTACAAATGCTTGCCGTCTTCCGTCAGCATACTAACTCCTGAATTGATAGCAACAATCGCCTTAACAGCGGGCGACACACTCCAACTGCCCCACTATGCCCTCAGTCCGCCGCGTAGGGATGGCGCATCAAGATCGTGTGATCACGGTCTGGACTGGTCGAGATCATTGCGATAGGCACCCCCGTCACTTGCTCAATACGCTCCAGATAGCGGCGCGCATTGGACGGCAGGTCCTCATAGCGAGTCACTCCCACGGTGGATTCCGTCCAACCGGCAATATTCTCGTAAATAGGTACGCAACGTGCGATTTCTTCGGCACCCATTGGCAGAAGGTCGATCCTTTCACCGTCCAACTCGTATCCCACGCACAGCGACAGTTCCCTCAACCCGTCCAGAACATCCAGCTTGGTGATGCAGAGCCCTGAAAGACCATTGACCTGCGCGCTACGCTTGAGGAGTGCGGCATCAAACCAACCGCAGCGACGGCTGCGCCCAGTCGTCACCCCTTTTTCGGCGCCCACTGTACTCATGTGATAACCCGGTGTTCCAGGCGTTTCCCATTCAAGCTCGGTCGGGAAAGGCCCTCCCCCCACACGCGTGCAATATGCCTTGGTGATCCCCAAGATGTAGTGCAGATGCCCCGGGCCAACACCCGACCCCGCTGCCGCATTACCCGCCACACAGTTACTGGACGTGACATAGGGATAGGTACCATGATCCACATCGAGCAATGTGCCCTGCGCCCCCTCAAACAGCAGATTTGCGCCCACGGCATGCGCTTCGTTCAGTTCACGCGAGACATCTGCCATCATGGGCTTCAGCATCTCTGCATGCCGCATGGCCTCCTCAAAGACCGGCTCAAACTGCACTTGCCCGCCCGTGATGTAGGGCTTGAGTGCATCGCCAAACTGAAAATTGGCCGAGCCCAGGAAGGTGCTGAGGACATGGTTGTGCAACGCCAGCAATTCGCGCAGCTTGGCGGCAAAGCGTTCTGGATACTTGAGGTCTTGTACGCGCAGGGCGCGGCGAGCGATCTTGTCCTCGTAGGCCGGTCCGATACCACGGCCCGTGGTACCAATCTTCTCGGCGCCACCGTGTTCACGCGCCGCTTCACGCGCCACATCCAGCGCCGCATGGAACGGCAGGATCAATGGACAAGCTTCACTGACGCGCAGACGCGAGCGCACTTCGACGCCCGCTTTTTCGAGCCCCTCGATCTCCTCAAACAATTTGCCTGCCGAGAGAACGACGCCGTTGCCGATGTAGCATTTGACACCCGGGCGCATGATCCCGCTGGGGATCAAGTGCAGCGCCGTCTTGACGCCGTTGATGACCAACGTGTGACCAGCGTTGTGCCCGCCCTGAAAACGCACCACCCCCTGGGCGCTCTCAGTCAGCCAATCAACCAGTTTGCCTTTGCCTTCATCGCCCCATTGGGTGCCGACCACGACAACGTTACGACCCTTGCTTGCTTTCATGTCAAACCCGATTCAAATACTGAAGAAACTCAAATCGCCTTTACGACCCAGTTGCCATCCACCAGGACAAGCTCCCGATCGCAGTGGAATTCGTCCACTTCGCTGCCGTGCCCCGGCAGCACACACACAACGGTTTCGCCCTGACGACGCAACGTAGCAATGGCAGCACTGAGCGCACCACCATCGCCCCAGGGCGCCCGGATGGCCGCACGCAATGACGGAGCCGACACCACACCCACCAGCTGCTTCACGTCCAAGCTAAAGCCTGCGGCTGGCCTGTTACGGCCGAAGACCGCGCCGACCTCGTCATAGCGGCCGCCTCGCACCAGCGCATCACTGGCGCCCTGCGCATAAATCGCAAAACGCGCGCCGCTGTAATAGGCATAACCCCGCAGATCTGCCAGATCAAATGTGACCCGCACACCGTCCATTCGTGCCGCAATCGCCCTCAAATCTGATAGCGCCTCGCGCGCACCAGGAAAGGGCTTCAACAAGTTTTCGGCCTCATTCAGCACTGCTGCATCGCCATACAGCTGCAACAGTGCCAACAACCCTTCCCGCGATGCAGACGGGAAATCGCGTGTCAACGACGCCAGTTCGCTGGCATCTTTGGCAGCAAGCGCACCGTGGACTTGGGCGAGCTGATGCATACCGACAGGAAGTCCTGCAAGCAGACTGCGCACGATACGGACGTCGGCCAGATCTACGCTCACCTCCTGTACGTGGGCACTGCGCAAGCACTCCAACGACAGCAACACTGCTTCGATATCCGCCTCGATACCTGGATGACCGTAGATCTCGGCTCCAAACTGCAAGGGCTCCCGGGTGGCATGCGGACGATCGGGACGCGTGTGCAGTACTGGGCCGCAATAGCATAGACGCGCCACCCCCTGCCGGTTGAGCAGGTGCGCATCAATGCGTGCGACCTGTTGGGTCGTATCGGCCCTCAAGCCGAGAGATCGACCCGAGAGTTGGTCCACCAATTTGAACGTTTGGAGGTCCAGCGCCTCGCCAGTGCCCGTCAACAGTGATTCCAGATGCTCCAGCAAAGGAGGCATCACCAACTCATAACCGTAACTGCGTGCCGTATCGAGCAGTCCGCGGCGAAGTTCTTCAATGTGCCGCGCCTCGGAAGGCAAGACATCGGCAATATGATCCGGCAGGACCCAGGCAGACATGGGATGGGGCAGGCTGTTAAAACGTTGATTCTACCGGCATGGATAAGCCCCACCCCGGGACCCAAAGCGGCCAGGCTACGTGAGCAGCAGAATGGCGCCGCCAGCGATCAGCCCCAGCAGCGCGCAAAATCGAATCTGGCCGTCACGCAATTGCAAAAGCTGCGTGAACATGCGGCGCCAACCACCAGGTGACACGAAGGGCAGCAGCCCTTCGATGACCAGCACCCAACCCAACGCGATCCAGAACCCGTTCATGGAAGCCGACCACCGCCATCAGTCGCTCATCAGCGGCGGGGGGTCGCAGATGCGTTACCCGTCCCGCCTCTGAATACCTTGAAAAATTCAGTGTTCGCCGGATCCAGCACCATGACATCGCCCTTGCGGTTGAAGCTCGCCTTGTAAGCTTCGAGACTCCGGTAGAACTGTGCAAATTGTGGATCACGGCCGAATGCCTCCGCATACAGACGCGCAGCTTCCGCATCACCCTCGCCCTTGATCTTCTGTGCGTCGCGGTAGGCATTGGCAATGGTGATCTCGCGCTGCCGGTCTGCGTCTGCGCGAATCTTCTCCCCCTCCGCCGCGCCCGTGGAGCGCAGTTCATTCGCAACGCGCTTGCGTTCCGCTTCCATGCGTCGATAGACGGACTCCGTGATCGCTTCTACGTAGTCGACCCGCGTGATGCGCACGTCCACGACATCGACACCCCAAGGCTTAGAGCCGCGGACAGCCTCCAGCACTTCCCGTTTCACGTCGGACATCAGCGCATCGCGCTTGAGCGACAGCAGCTCCTTGACGGTGCGACGGTTGACTTCTTCCTGAAATGCATTGCGGACCACCCGATTGAGCTGCAGTGCACCTGCGTTCTCGTCCAGTCCCACATTGCGGATGTACTCGGATGGGTCGGTAATGCGCCAGCGCACATACCAATCGATCACCACGCGCTGCTTCTCGGCTGTCAGCATCGACTCGGTGTCTGAACTGTCCAGCGTGAGCAGACGCTTGTCGATGTAGCGAACGTTTTGGAAAGGTGGGGGTAGCTTGAAATTCAAGCCTGGTTCCGTGATGACTTCCTTGATCTGCCCCAACGCGTACACCACGCCAAACTGGCGTTGGTCGACGACGAACACCATCGAGCTGAACAATGCCAGCAACAACAGAACTGTCGATGCGATAAATCCGATTCTGTTCACACGGCTCTCCTATCGGGACTCACGTTCGCGCGAACGGTTGGCATCACGCAACCGAGAATCGCCGGGGAATTGAGAGGTCGCGGCAGGAGGGACTGTCGCTGGCGGCGTATCGGTCGCCGCAGCCGCCGAAGTCTGCTGTGAAACGCTCTGCATGATCTTGTCCAACGGCAGGTACAGCAAGTTGGATCCTTGCCGCGACTCCACCAGTACCTTGGTCACATTGCCGTAAATCTGCTGCATGCTCTCCAGATACATGCGGTCTCGCGTCACCTGCGGCGCCTTCTGGTATTCAGCAAGGACGGCGCTGAACCGCTGTGTGTCACCCTGCGCCTGCGCCACGATGCGCGCCTTGTAGGCTGCCGCCTCCTCGATCAAGCGGGACGCCGTCCCCGTGGCACGCGGAACCACATCATTGGCATAAGCCTGGGCTTCGTTCTTAGCGCGCTCCCGCTCCTGGCCCGCCTTGAGTACGTCATCAAAAGCCGCCTGTACTTGCTCAGGAGGGCGCACCCCCCCTTGCTGCAGGTTGATGCCAACGACTTCCACGCCGACCTTGTATCGGTCCAGGATGGTCTGCATCAGATTGCGCACGCGCGGAGCAATCTGGTCCCGCTCTTCCGCCAAGGCGGTATCCATGCGCATTTTGCCCACGACTTCGCGCACCGCCGTCTCTGCCGCCTGAACCACGGCTTCGGCCGGGTTGCGGCTCTCGAACAGCCACGCACGCGCGTCATTCAAACGATATTGCACTGCGAACTTGATTTCGACGATGTTCTCGTCTTCGGTCAGCATGGCGGACTCACGCAGTCCCGTGCTCTTGATGACGCTATCCCGCCCCACATCAGCGGACCGGATCTGGGTCACGAACACCAGTTCATGGCGCTGAATGGGGTAAGGCAGACGCCAATTGAAGCCGGCGTTGACCGTGCTCTTGTACTTGCCGAACTGGGTGATCACCGCTTGCTGGCCTTCTTGCACGATGAAAAAGCCAGTGCCCAGCCAGATCAGCACCGCTATGGCGGCGATCAATCCCACGCCAACTCCCGCGTTCTTCATGTCTGGCTGGAAACCACCATTGCCGCCACCAGAAGCGGGACCACGCGACCCGCCGCCGCCAAACAACCCACCCAGCTTGCGGTTCAGATCACGCCACAACTCATCCAGGTCCGGCGGCTGTCCCGAAGGATTCTGGTCACGTCCACGTGGACGCTGTGAGTTATCCGGAGAAGGGCGCTCCGAATCAGGGCGCTGTCCACCCTCGCCCTTATCGTCCCCACGGCCCCAACGAGGATCGTTGAGATTGAACATCCCCCGAATACGCTCAGGCAGCACGGCCCAGCGAGAGGCCCGGTTAAGAAGGTTCATGCGCGAATTCTCGTACTCTCAATAGCAATAGAACACCAGCATTGTGCCCAATCAGTCCCACTCGCCCTTCAATTCAGCCGCCGTCACAGGGGGCATGCCTGACGAAAGTGACTTCTGAACCATGTCTGCCAATAGCTGCCGCAAGTCAGCCACCCCTTCGCCAAGGACGGCACTGACAAAAATCCGCGGTACAGGCCGCCCATCCAGTTCATAGGTATCTTGCCGCACGTTAGGACGCACTTCGGGCGTGAGGGCATCCAATTTGTTGAATACCAAGAGTTGTGGAATATCGGCGGCGCCAATCTCACCAAGAACCAGTTGCACCTGTGCAATCTGCTCGGGAAAGGCGGGGTTGGCTGCATCGACCACATGCAGGAGCAGATCCGCGTCCACTGCCTCCTGCAACGTGGCCTGAAACGCATCCACCAGCCCGTGCGGCAGATCACGAATGAAGCCCACCGTATCGGACAGTGACACCGAACCCGCGGCTTCGCCCAAATAAAGATGACGCGTGGTGGTGTCCAGCGTGGCGAACAGTTGGTCCGCTGCGTAGGCTCGCGCCTTCACCAGTGCATTGAACAAGGTGGATTTGCCCGCGTTCGTGTAGCCCACCAGCGAGATATTGAATGTATCGCGCCGCTGCCGCTGCCGCCGCTGGGTCGCCCGTTGGCGCTTGACCTTGACCAGGCGCTCCCGCGTGCGCTTGATGGCTTCGCTGATCATGCGACGGTCGAGCTCAATTTGTGTTTCACCCGGTCCGCCCCGTGTGCCAATCCCCCCGCGTTGACGCTCCAAGTGCGACCAGCGCCGCACAAGTCGAGTGCTCAAGTACTGCAAACGGGCCAACTCCACCTGCAGCTTGCCCTCGTGGCTGCGGGCGCGCTGGGCAAAGATTTCCAGAATGAGCAGCGTGCGATCATTGACGGGCAATTCCAGGCTTCGCTCCAGATTCCGCTGCTGCGCCGGACTCAGCGCCTGGTCGAACAGCACCTCCTTCGCGCCATGCATCTGCGCCAGAGTGCGGATCTCATCCGCTTTGCCGCTACCCACGAACAGCGCCGCATCAGGCGTCTTTCGCTTGCACGTCAGCCGCGCGACAGGATTCAAGCCTGCAGTCTGGGCCAATAAGCCAAGCTCTTCGAGTTCGGCATCGAAATGGGGCAAACCAAAATCCACGCCTACCAATAGAACAGGCGTGGATTTTGTGTCAGGAGAAGAATGGGAACTCAAGGCTGCGTGCCCTGGGATGCGCAATGCTTGCGCCGTGGCGCAGCCTTGAACTGCCGCAGGGGCTTACTGGTTGTCCCCGTCGGCGGCGGGTTCCGCAGTCGAGAAGTTGACGGCACGACCAGGCACGATCGTGGAAATGGCGTGCTTGTACACCATCTGCGTCACGGTATTGCGCAGCAGCACGACGTATTGATCGAAGGATTCGATTTGACCCTGCAGTTTGATGCCGTTCACCAAATAGATCGAAACCGGCACATGCTCCCGACGCAAGGCGTTCAGGAAGGGGTCTTGAAGAAGCTGACCTTTATTGCTCACGATATTCTCCGTGTTCAAAAATGTTGTTGTAAACCAGCACCTTACCACAGCCAGACGGCCATACGCCGTCCAGGGGCTCAGGAGTTCTGCTTGTCCGTATAAGGATTGCTGGAGGTTTTCATTTCGATACGCAGCGGGGTACCGACGAGGTCAAATTCTTTGCGAAAACGCGCCTCAAGAAAGCGTTTGTAGGCGTCCGTGACATGCTCCAGCGAATTCCCGTGGATCACGATCACCGGCGGATTCATGCCGCCCTGGTGCGCATAGCGCATCTTGGGCCGGAACATACCCGAGCGCTTGGGGCTTTGGAACTGCACCGCCTCCTGCAGCAGGCGCGTCAACACCGGCGTAGGCATCTTGCGGTTGGCAGATTTGTACGCCTGAATGATGGATGACCAGAGCGGCCCGATGCCCTGCCGCTTCTTCGCAGAGATGAAGTGCAACGGCGCGAACTTTAGAAACGACAGACGCGTTTCGATGGAACGCTCCAGCTGCTGCCGGCCATAGTCGTCCACCGCATCCCATTTGTTCACTGCGATCACCACGGCGCGACCACTCTCCAGGATGTAGCCGGCAATATGTGCGTCCTGGTCCGTCACTCCTTGCGTGGCGTCCAGCAGCAGCAGCACGACATTGGCTGACTCGATGGCCTGCAGGGTCTTCACGACCGAGAATTTCTCGATCGCTTCAAACACCTTGCCTTTGCGTCGCAGGCCCGCTGTGTCGATCAATTCGAACTTCTGGCCGTTGCGCTCGAAAGGCACCGATATGGCATCGCGCGTGGTGCCGGGCATGTCGAAAGCCACCAGACGCTCTTCGCCCAGCCAGGTATTGATCAGTGTGGACTTGCCCACGTTGGGGCGCCCTGCCACTGCAAGACGGATGACATTCTTCTCGGCCGCCGCATCCTCCTCCTCAATCTCGGGCAACGCGAGCGGCTTCAGCGCGAGATCCACCAGGCTGCGCACACCCTGGCCGTGCGCCGCCGATACGGGGTGCACCTCTCCCAAGCCCAACTCATAGAACTCGGCCAGATGCATGCTGTCCTGCATGCCTTCGGCCTTGTTGCCAGCCAACACGCAGGGTTTGCCCAGGCGGCGAAGGTAGTTGGCAATGTCGTGGTCCTGGGCGGACAGTCCGCCGCGTACGTCCACGACAAAAACCACGACATCGGCCTCCGCCACGGCCTGCTGGGTCTGCCTGGCCATCTCACGGTAGATGCCGCTGGAGGCATCGGGCTCGAACCCCCCGGTGTCGATGACGATGTACTCGTGCTTGCCCTGTCTCCCATTGCCATAGTGGCGATCACGCGTGAGGCCGGCAAAGTCGGCTACGATCGCATCGCGTGACTTGGTCAAACGGTTGAACAAGGTGGACTTGCCCACATTGGGCCGCCCCACCAAAGCGATGACAGGCTTCATCCTGTGTCCTATATCCCTATCAGTCCGGACGGAAGCCGTAGACGCCGCCCTTGCGCGTCACCACCACCAAGGTGTCGCCCGCCACCGCCGGGGCCGCCGCAATGGCCGAGCCATCGGTCGTCAGGCGGTTGAGCGGTGCGGCGTCCTCACGGGACAGCAGGTGCACCAGCCCTGTATCGTCACCCACTACGACCGAACGCCCCAGCACCAAGGGCGCTGTGAGCTTGCGGAACTGCAACCTGTCCGATGTCCAGGCACGGGACCCATCGGTGCGCCGCCATGCAATCACTGTTCCGTTGCTTTCCGTGCCGAACAGCATGGTGTCATCCCCGTGGATGCCCACGCCGCCGCTGGCGGGCTGCGTCCACGAGACCGCCCCCCGGGATGCATCGATACAGCCCACCGAAGCCTGGAAAGCCCGCGCGCACAGGCTGTCGCCCACACGGCTCGTACGGCCAACGATCTCCACCAGCCGCTCGACGTCATTGGTGCCGCGCGGACTGGCCAAGGGCGCCTCCCAGCGCACCACGCCGTTGTCGGGATTGAAGCCGACCAGACGGCCGGACAGCCCCGCAACCAGGGTGTCACCCACGGCCATCAGCACACCGCCCTGGCGCAGGACCAGGGGCTCACCCGGCCGCTGCTGGCTCCAGAGCCGGTAGCCAGTCGCCGCGTCGAAGGCGGAAATGGAGCGATCCGCCGCCAGCACGAAGATGCGCTTGCCCGCGACCAACGGCGCCGTATAAGCCTGGGCGGGCAATGGCTTGCGCCAGATCTCCCGACCGCCGTCCAGTGCGATAACTTGATTGCCCTTCGACACCACCGCCGTCCAGCGTCCATCACTTCCCACGCCCGAGGCAAGCGGCTGGTTGAGGCGCGTGCGCCATACGTCGCCCCCCGTGCGTGCATCGATGGCCGCCACATCGCCATTGGCAGAGGCCACCGTCACCACGCTGCCCTCCACGTGCATGTCGAGTTCAAGGCCTTCCTGTTCCCCAATCTGGGACACCCACGCCTGACGCACTCCCAGCACAGGGACGTTGGGACCGAGCTCCGCCGCCTTCGGCTTCGGCGTGCCGCCCCACAACGAGCAACCTCCCATCACCAGCAGGCTCACCAGCAAAGAGGCGCCGGTCAGCGCCCTCATGGCATGACTACGTGCCTGGCTCATTGCACGCCCCCCGACGTAGCGGAGGCTACCGTCTCCACCTGTGCGCCCAAAGCGTTGAGCTTGGCTTCCACCAGGCGGCGGTATTCCACACGCTCGTCAAAAGCCTGGTAGGCACGGCGGTACTCGGCGATGGCTTCCTGCTTCTTGCCCTGCAACGCGAACACATCACCCTTGCGATCCGCGACCGTAGCAGCAAACTCTGCGGGGAATTTCCCCGACAGCTGCGCCGAGGCCTCGTCGTAGGCCTTTTGCTCGATCAGGACGCTGGCCAGGCGCAGCCGGGCCAAGGCCTGGTAACCCTCATCAGACGCTTTCTCGGCCACCCAAGCCAACGTACTTTTGGCGGCATCCCACTTGCCAGCGTCGGCCAGCGCTTTGGCAGCCAGAAGGCCTGCCTGCCACGCCTGCGCGGTGCCGCCGTAACTCGACTTCAAGTCGCCCACGGCTTGCTCCACGCGCGCAAGGTCACCCGCCTGCACGGCCATTTCCACGGCCTCGGCCAGTGCCGTCGCCTGCTGGGCCTGGCGGCCCTGCCACAGCCGGTAGCCGTTCCAGGCAGCAAGCCCCCCCATGATGACAATCAACACCCAGGTGATGGGCGTGCCCCACGTGTTCCAGAAGTGCTTGATCTGCTCAAGCTGTTCTTGTTCTTGAAGGTCGAAGTTGTTGGCCATGTTGTGGTTCCGTTCAGCGCGAGGATTGTAGGGTGGCCGCCCATTCGGCCAGCGCCGCCAGCGGGCGCTCCGCCTGCTCGCCGCTATCCCGCAGCGGCTTGACGGTCACGGCCCCGCGGGCCAGTTCGTCGGCGCCGAAGACCAGTGCATAGCGTGCGCCGCTGGCGTCCGCCTTCTTGAACTGGGATTTCATGCTGCCCATGCCCTCGCCTGCGGCGGTGGAGCTGTGCATCTGCACCGACACCCCCTGCGCACGCAGCCGCTGCAAGGTAGCCATGACCACCGGCAGGGCTGACGCGTCGGGCACTACGGCATAGGCATCGGCAGCTGGTCGGGCCACTTGCGCCTCCTGCTCCTTGAGCAACTCCAGCACGCGCTCCACCCCCAGCGCCCAGCCCACGGCCGGAGCGGACTTGCCGCCGATCTGCTCGATCAGGTAGTCGTAACGGCCCCCACCGCAGATCGTGCCCTGCGAGCCCAGTTGGTCCGTCACGAACTCGAATACCGTGAGGTTGTAATAGTCCATCCCGCGGACCAGGCGGGGATTGAGGCTCCAGGCCACGCCGTTGGCATCCAGGATCGCCTTGACGGTCTCGAAATGCTGCAGCGACGCCTCGCCTAGAAAGTCGATGAGCCGCGGGGCGCCTTCCACCAGCGCCTGCATCGCGGGGTTCTTGGTGTCGAGAATGCGCAGCGGATTGCTGTGCAGGCGGCGGCGCGCATCCTCGTCGAGCACATCCATGTGCTGCTCCAGGTATGCGATCAGCGCCGCGCGGTGGGCGCGGCGCTCGTCAGGCTGCCCCAGGCTGTTCAATTCCAGCCGCACGTTCTCCAGCCCCAGTTCCGCCCACAGCGCATGCGCCAGCAGAATGATCTCGGCATCGGCTTCCGCGCCGGGAAAGCCCAGCGCCTCGGCACCGATCTGGTGGAACTGGCGGTAGCGGCCGCGCTGTGGCCGTTCATGCCGGAACATCGGCCCCATGTAGTACAGGCGCTTGCCGCCGTCGTAGAGCATGGAATGCTCTACCACCGCACGCACCACCCCCGCCGTTGCCTCGGGGCGCAGCGTCAGCTGTTCACCGTTGAGCCGGTCCTCGAAGGAGTACATCTCCTTCTCGACGATGTCGGTGACTTCGCCCAGACCGCGCACGAACAGCGGCGTAGGCTCGACGATGGGCGTGCGGATGTTGCGATAAGCGTAGCGCGCCATGAGGGTGCGCACCTTGTCCTCCAGCCATTCCCAGCGCGCCGAATCGGGCGGAAGAATGTCGTTCATGCCCTTGATGGCAACCAGCTTCTGCATCTTGTTCTATTGTTTGTGATTATGAATCAAATCAGCCTCTAGCGCTTATCCATCAAGCGCTGTAAGCTATAATATTTATAGCAAAATTGCGCACACTTCACTGTGCGCCTGCGCCGTTGCCGAAACGCCGGGCAATGTAGCCTTCAACGATATCCTGGAACTCTCGCGCGATGCCCTCGCCCCGCAGGATCATGGCCTTTTCGCCGTCGATGAAGACCGGGGCGGCGGGCGCCTCTCCCGTGCCGGGAAGGCTGATGCCGATGTCGGCATGTTTGCTCTCGCCCGGGCCGTTGACGATGCAGCCCATCACGGCCACCTTGAGTTTTTCCACGCCGGGATAGCGCAGCCGCCATACGGGCATCTGCGCACGCAGGTAATCGTCGATCTGCTTGGCCAGCTCCTGGAATGTGGTGCTGGTGGTGCGGCCGCAGCCTGGGCAAGCGGTCACGCTGGGCACGAACGCACGCAGTCCCAGCGATTGCAGGATCTCGGAGGCCACCACCACCTCTTGGGTGCGCGCCTCGCCGGGCTGCGGAGTCAGCGACACACGGATAGTGTCGCCAATGCCTTCCTGCAGCAGGATCGAAAGCGCGGTGGTCGACGCCACGATACCCTTGATACCCATGCCCGCCTCGGTCAGACCCAGGTGCAGCGCATAGTCGCAGCGGCGCGCGAGTTCGCGGTACACCGAGATCAGATCCTGCACACCGCTGACCTTGCACGAAAGGATGATCTGGTCGCCGCTCAGGCCCATTTCCTCGGCGCGTTTCGCCGATTCGATGGCGGAGGTGATCAGCGCCTCGTACATGACCTGGCGCGCATCCCACGGCTGGGTGCGGCGGCTGTTCGCATCCATCAGCTCGGCCAGCAACTCCTGGTCCAGGCTGCCCCAGTTCACGCCGATGCGCACGGCCTTGTCCCAGCGCACCGCGGCCTCGATCATCTGGCCGAACTGCTTGTCCTTCTTGTCGCCCTTGCCCACGTTGCCCGGGTTGATGCGGTACTTGGACAATGCCTGTGCGCAGTCGGGAAATTCCGTCAGCAGGCGGTGGCCGTTGTAGTGAAAGTCGCCCACCAGCGGCACCGTCTCGCCCATGCGGTCCAGCTGCTCACGGATGTAGGGCACGGCCGCTGCGGCCTCCGGCGTGTTCACCGTGATGCGAACGAACTCAGAGCCCGCTTGCGCCAGTTCCTTGATCTGGATGGCCGTGCCGATCGCATCCACCGTGTCGGTGTTGGTCATGGACTGCACCCGCACCGGTGCGCCGCCACCCACCGTGACCACCCGGCTGCCCCAGACGATGCGTGCCTGCCGCGAGCGGCGTGCCTGGGGCTGTGCCATAGCGATCGGTGCGGCTGTGCCGGAGATATTCATTTACTTCACCTCAAAACGCGCAACGTTCTCGCGCGCAATCGCATTCAGATCCATGGGCTGGCCGCGCACAACCACCTCCGTGGCATCCGCCTTGCCAATGACGACCGACCAGGGAGGGCTGCCCGCCGCGGAAACACTCTCGCCCGCAGCCAGGATCTTCTGCAGCACGACGCCGCCCGCGGCGTTGCGCACCTGGATCCAGGATTCTCCCCGGGCGCGAATGACCAGCACGCCCGAAGCCTCGGTGCCCTTGGCGTCAACTCCGGCCTCGTTGGTCCCGCCTTGGGATGGGGCCGGCTCCACCGCCGCAGCGGGGGCCGATGCGGCGAGGGCCGCTGAGGCCACCGCAGCAGAAGATGGCTCTGCCCGCACAGTGGCCTGTCCCCCTGAGGCAACGGACTCTGAGGGCACCGCAGCAGTCACCGGGTCCAGTTGCGTGGCTTCGAGCGCGCGCTGTGGCGGTGTTACCGCCTCCGGACTGCTGGCGACCGGCAAACTGTCGTTGCCCTTCGGGAGAAAGGCGATGGCCACCGCGGCGGCCAACAGCGCGGCAACCGTCACGCCCATCATGCGCGATCTGGGTCGCTCCAGCGTTCCCCCCTTGATGAACCGGTGACCAGGGTCTTTGAACGACGCGTTGAGTCCCTTGTCCACCACAAGCTGCACGGGGCCGCTCTGGGGCAGCAATGCGAGCACCGGCGCAGCATCGGCCTTCAAGGTCCGGCAGACGCCCGACGCCAACGCCCGCATGAAGACGGCGTCGGGAAATGCGTCGTATTGGTCCGCTTCCAGCGCATGCAGTTTGTTCGCGGGCACCTTCAGCGTTCCGGCCAGCACATCAACATGGACCCCTGCGGATTCGCGCAGTTGCCTCAGCAACTGCCCCGCGGTAACGCCGCCCGCCGGTTCAGTGCCGTGATCCTGCATCCGGTGATCAATCCCCCCAGCGGCGCCCATGGGCTCACTCATCGAAGGCCCCTCGTTCGAATGCCAGGGTTTCTTTTGCGTTGGGGAAGCGCTTGCGCAATTGATCACCCAACTGGCGCATGGCCACGAACTCCTTGAGCACGCGTTCGATCTTCACGCCCAACCACAAAGACTCGGCATTGGCATACTCGCCATTGTTCACGCGACGGACATAAAACTGCGCCCGCTTGGCCTCGCCCCGCGCAAACAGCACGGCCGCCAAGTGGTACCCCACCGCCGGGTTGCCCGCATCAATCTCATAGGCCTGCTTCAGCGCTTGTTCGGCCTCTGCAAGACGCCCCGCCCGCTGGTAGCACAGGCCCTGGGACATCAGCGTCTTGCTGCGTGCCTTGTAACTCGGCACGGCAAGCGCCCGCTCGAACATCTGATTGGCGACGTCGTACTGCTGGCGCTGGCACTGCAGCCAGCCATAGTTGTGCATGATGTCTGGATCGGAAGGCTTCATGCCTTGGGCGCGCTTGAGGCTGTCTTCCGCGAGCGCCAGGTCGCCCATGTTCATGTATATCAAGCCGCGAAGGTGGTAGGCGTCGGCATACGTGGGATCGGTCGTGATCGCCTGCCGCACCTCCTCCATGGCCACGGTGGTCTGCCCCATTTGCAGGTAGTTCGCAGCCAGCTCCAGCCGGATACGCGCACGGCGGCGCACGTCGGCTTCGCCGCCGCCGGATGCGGATTCCGCCACAGCACCATTGGCATCGGAGGCCCCTTGGTGGGCACAACCGGCAAGGCCCGAGACGACAACGGCAATGCCGATCGCCGCCATCGCCCGCCACCCGCCGTGATTGATCCGCCACTTCGCCATGAAAGCCTCCCGTAATTGTTGCGCCACGCCGTCAGATGACCGGCTTGATCTCGATGGTCCTGAGCTTGGCCATGCGTTCATTGACCCGTGTTCGGTCCTTCACATCGCCAGCCAGTTGTCCGCATGCCGCATCAATATCGTCACCGCGCGTCTTGCGAACGGTCGTGACGATACCCGCGTCACTCAACAATTGTGCGAAAGCCGTCACAGCCGCCGGGGGAGATCGGCGCAGACCGGAAGCCGGGAACGGGTTGAAGGGGATGAGATTGAACTTGCACGACACCCCGCCGTCGGCCGCCTTGCGGCCCACCAGGTCAATCAACTGTCGCGCATGCTCTGGCTGATCGTTCACGCCTTCCAGCATGCAGTATTCAAAAGTGATGAAGTCCCGCGGCGCGTGGTCCAAGTAACGCCGACATGCCGCCAGGAGTTCATGCAGCGGGTACTTGCGGTTCAGGGGAACGAGGTTGTCGCGCAACACGTCATTGGGAGCATGCAGCGAAACAGCGAGCGCCACAGGACAATCCTGCGCCAGGCGGTCCATCATGGGCACGACGCCTGAGGTAGACACGGTTACGCGACGCCGCGACAAGCCGTAACCATGGTCATCGAGCATGACTCGCAGCGCAGGCACCAGTGCAGCATAGTTCTGCAGCGGCTCGCCCATTCCCATCATCACCACGTTGGAAATCACGCGTTCACCGTCACCGCGGCGCTGCCGTAGTGCGTGCTCGGCGTACCAGAGCTGGGCCAGGATTTCGCCAGTAGTGAGATTGCGGCTGAACCCCTGGTGACCGGTGGAGCAAAAACGACAGCCTACGGCGCATCCAGCCTGCGAGGAGATGCACAAGGTGCCGCGATCGTCCTCAGGAATAAAGACTGTCTCCACGGCGTTGCCGTCGCCCACGTCGAACAGCCACTTCACCGTGCCGTCCGCAGAGACATGTTCGCTGATGGCTTGCAGCCCTGCCACATGGGCGCAGCCCCTGAGCTTCTCGCGCAACGATTTCGCCAGGTCGCTCATCTGGTCAAAATCGCTGGCACCGCGCTGGTGGATCCAGCGAAACAGTTGCGTGGCCCGAAAACGTTTTTCTCCCAGCCGCTCGCAAAAAGCAGCCAGGCCGTCCAGGTCAAAATCCAGAAGGTTCGTGGTCATAACGTTCACGGATGCCCACGCCCACATAGCGCATCCGCGCGGGGGCGGCCAAACCAGGACCGCCCGGCACGCGGAGCCACTGCATTAGCGCGAGTAGATGTTCAGGCCGGGGAAGAA
This sequence comes from Diaphorobacter sp. J5-51, assembly GCF_001023515.1. Lineage (NCBI taxonomy): Bacteria > Pseudomonadati > Pseudomonadota > Betaproteobacteria > Burkholderiales > Comamonadaceae > Diaphorobacter > Diaphorobacter sp. J5-51. Next base: position 16,397 of record NZ_JSYI01000092.1, read on the forward strand.
GAAGGCCACTTCCACCTGGGCGGTTTCAGCAGCGTCGGAGCCGTGCACCGCATTGGCGTCGATGCTGTCCGCGAAGTCGGCGCGGATCGTGCCGGGCGCCGCCTTCTTGGGGTCGGTCGCGCCCATGAGTTCGCGGTTCTTCAGGACGGCATTCTCACCCTCCAGGGCCTGCACCATCACGGGGCCGGAAATCATGAAGTCCACCAGATCCTTGAAGAAGGGGCGCTCCTTGTGCACTGCGTAGAACTGCTCGGCTTCGGCGCGCGACAGGTGGATCATGCGCGCAGCGACAATCTTCAGGCCCGCGGCTTCAAAGCGCGCATAGATCTGGCCGATCACGTTCTTGGCAACGGCGTCCGGCTTGATGATGGAAAGGGTGCGTTCGATAGCCATGTTGGTTTTCCTAGTGAGGTGTTGCGGTATTTTTGCCCTGAAGGCAAACCATCAATTTTAGCTTTACGCCAATCCCCTAACGGCCGCCGCGGCGCGGCCCGTTGTTGCGTTGCTGTTGGCGATGGCGCGAGAAACTGTCAGCCCCGATATAGCCGAGCGACGTCTTCATCGGGTCCGGCTGGGCATTCGGTGAGGGCGATCGCCCCGCACGCCCCCCTGTCTTGTCACGCCCACTGCCAGATGCCTTGCCGGGCCCCGCGGATCGACGATCGCCTTTGCGGCCGCCCCTGCCCTGGCCACTAGTGGGGCGCGCACCACCACCATCCAGCGTTGCCCCTGCCGCCTGCATCAGGGCACGAATGTCGCGCTCATCAAGCTCCAGCCACGCCCCGCGCTTGAGCCCGCGCGGCAGCATCATGGCCCCGTAGCGAATCCGAATCAGCCGGCTCACCGCATGTCCTACCGCCTCGAACATACGGCGGACCTCGCGGTTACGGCCTTCAGAGATGGTGACCCGGTACCAACAGTTGGCGCCCTCGCCGCCGCCGTCTTCCACGGAGCCAAAGGAAGCCATGCCATCCTCCAGCGGCACGCCTTCCAGCAAGCGCTGCTTTTCCTCGGTGCTCAACGCACCCAACACGCGGACTGCATATTCACGCTCCAGCCCGAAGCGGGGGTGCATCAACTTGTTCGCAAGCTCCCCCGAACTGGTAAATAGCAACAAACCTTCGGTATTCAGGTCCAGCCGCCCGACGGATTGCCATTTGCCCTGCTGCAGCCGGGGGAGTTTGCGAAACACCGTGGGGCGGTTTTGCGGATCGTCATGCGTGACCACTTCGCCCACTGGCTTGTGGTATGCAATCACGCGTACCGGCGGTGGTGCAATACGGAAGCGGATGGGTTTGCCGTTGACCTTTATCTGGTCCCCAAACTGCACGCGCTGCCCGATATGGGCCGGCTCGTTGTTGACGGAAATACGACCTTCCAGGATGAGCTGCTCCATTTCCAGCCGAGACCCCATGCCCGCCTGGGCAAGCACCTTGTGCAGTTTGGGGGTTTCTGGCTGGGGAAGCAGCACCCGCTTGGCGGGGGCGAGCTCGGCGTTGGCTTCATCCTCGTCGAACTGACCCGACACCACGTCGGCAAACTGATAGCCATCGCCCTTCGGCGCGCGCTTGGCAGCATGGCCGCTGGACTGTCGTGGCACCTCAACAGCAGCGCCTTGCTCATGCACTTCCTGCATCTTCACGTCCGATTGGGCACCGTCAGCACCACTCAGTTGCGGCACTGCCACATTCTCCTGAAGCGCGCCTTCCGCAGACTTGCGCTTGCGGGGCCTGCGCGGCGCAGCAGCCTCCGATGCGGGCGAAGGCGAGTGACCCGCCATGGAGTCCGGATCCTTGTGAGATTCATCATTCATATGTCAATGTCCCGTGGCCCCTCTTCGGCACCACTGTGTGTCGCGCCCACTACCAGATCAGGGGCATCTTCAATATCTACTTCGTCTACGGCCGGCACCTGCACGCCGTCCTCAGGTACCCCTGCAGTGTCTTCGCTCTGCGGTGCCCCCTGAATGGCGCCCAGCGCTTCAAACATGCTGACCTGCACGCCGGGGTCTTCGAGCGTAGGCAGTTGATCCAGTGATTGCAGTCCTAAATCGTCCAGGAACTGCCGTGTGGTAGCAAACAACGCAGGCCGGCCCACAGTCTCGCGGTGGCCAATGACCTCCACCCAGCCGCGGTCCTCCAGTTGTTTGATGATGAGGCTGTTGACCGTCACCCCACGGATGTCTTCGATGTCCCCGCGGGTTACGGGCTGCCGGTACGCAATGATGGCCAGCGTCTCCAGCGTCGCTCGCGTGTAGCGGGGCGGCTTTTCAGGATGCAACCGGTCCAGAAATTCGCGCATCTCGGGCCGGCTCTGGAAACGCCAACCTGTGGCCACTTGTACCAACTCCACCCCTCGCAAGGCCCAGTCCTGCTGCAGTTCCAGCAGCAGCATCTTTACTGTATCGGAACCCAGCGCGTCATCGAACAATGTCCGCAAGTCACGGATCGATACAGGCTGCGGGGCACAGATCAACGCGGTTTCAAGAACCCGTTTGGCGTCCACCGAATTCATGGTCCAACAGTCCCTGGAAAGGCAGCCTCGCATCAAACGGGAGGCTGCGCCTTGGGTTGGAGATATTGCGGCGCAGAAAGCAGAGCGTGGCAATGCGCCTTCACGGGGCCGGTAGCTCATGCTGGCCGGCGGTTCACGGCAGAACAGCCGTCAGGAACGATTGTAGCGCAGCCCCCAAAAATCCAGCGCCTGCGCCATGTCTTCCGGCAGCGGCGCGTGGAACTCCAGGGCAGCGCCAGTGACCGGGTGTACAAACGCCAGCCGGAATGCATGCAGCGCCTGTCGATGCATAGGCCCGGCCAGCGCGCCGCCGTACAGTGCATCTGCCACCAAGGGATGACGCATGGATGCCATATGCACGCGGATCTGGTGCGTTCGCCCCGTGTGCAGCGTACAACGCACGAGGCACACCTCCTCGTTGGCATCTATCAGGTCGAAATCGGTGCGGGCTTCCTTGCCTGGATGCTGCGCCAGATCGACCACCGCCATCCGCAGGCGATTGCGCGGGTCACGACCGATCGGGGCATGCACCGATCGATGTGCGGCCCCCGTCCAGCCGCCCCACCCCAGCGCCACATACTGGCGGCTGACCTCGCGCGCAGCGATCATGCGGACCAGTGCATCCATGGCCGACCGGCTGCGCGCAACGACCATGAGGCCACTGGTGTCCTTGTCCAGTCGATGGACGATGCCCGCACGCGGCACCTGCATCGCCTGCGCATCCCGGCCAAGCAAGGCGTTCAGCAACGTGCCGCTCCAATTGCCGGGCGCGGGATGCACCACCAGCCCCGCAGGCTTGTGGATCACGAGGATGTGCTCATCCTCATACACCACATCCAATGGCCATTGCTCGGGCCGAAAAGCCTGGCTCTGCTGCGTAGGGCGCATCTCGACCGCGATGCGGTCCCCGGCCTTGACCCTGGACGCGGGCTTCTGTACCTCCCGCCCATTCAGGCGTATGCAGCCCTGGAGCAGCAACTGCTGTAGATAACTGCGGGAAAACTCTGGGACCAGTTCCGCGAGTGCCTTGTCCAGCCGCTGAGCATGCTGCTCGGCGCCCACGACGACCTCCCGCAGTTCCGCCTCAAACTCGTCCGCCTGACTCCCACCTGTCTCTGCCGGATCAGCATCCTCCAGCCAGGACGCCTCTCCCATGGAAGCCGGCGCGCTCAACGGGAGGGGAGGTAGCGGGCGGGGTCCACAGGCTTGCCCTGGCGCCGGATTTCGAAATGCAGTTTCACACGATCCGCGTCCGTGCTTCCCATCTCGGCAATCTTCTGGCCGCGGCGCACGTTCTGGTCTTCCTTCACCAGCAGCGTCTGGTTGTGCGCATAGGCCGTGAGATAGGTGTTGTTGTGTTTCAAGATCACCAGGTTGCCATAGCCGCGAAGCCCAGCACCGGCGTACACCACACGCCCATCGGCAGCGGCGAGCACCGGATCGCCTGCCTTGCCGCCGATGTCGTAGCCCTTGTTACGCACCTCGTCGAATCCCGCCAACAGGCTGCCCGACGAGGGCCAGATGAAGTTGACGTCATCCGTTGCAGCGGTAGCGGCCGGCGCGGGAGCCACCGCCGGCGCGCTGGGTGCCGCTGCCGGCGCCACCGCGGCCGGTGTAGACGCCGCCGACGCCGACGGCTTGGGTGCGCTCGCAGCCGATGCTGCAGCCAAGGGCGAAGACGTGACGGGGCGGGTGACCACACCGGTGTCAGATGCCACCGCAGTCGCCGCAGCCGCAGCAGGGGGCACAACACGCAGCACCTGGCCCACCTCGATCAGGTTGGCGTTTTCCAGGTTGTTCCAGCGCGCGATATCTTTCCAACTTTGCCCGTTTTCCAGGCCAATGCGAATCAGCGTGTCGCCTGGCTTCACGGTGTAGTAGCCAGGCTTGCCCGCGTTCTCAGCACCAGGCAAGGGCTTGACCTCAGGCACGGCCCCGGCGGGCGCCGTCGTGCCGCTGCTCGCGGCAAAGGTGCCGCGATCTTCCACGGGAGCCCTGTTGATCGGGGTGCTGCACCCCGCCAGCAAACCGCCAGCCAGCACGGCAACTCCCCAAACCACAAGACTACGCGATACCAACATAAGCAAATCCTTCAGGCGATCCCCGATTTTAGGGGGACGAAATGCACGGCTTCCAGAATGCCCTGCTTGAAGCCTTGCGCAGTTTTATCAACGACCAGCAGCATCTGTTGGCCGTCGGCGCCCGCCAGTGGGGCGACCAGCCGGCCACCCACGGCAAGTTGCTCGCACCACGCGGCGGGAAGGCTATCTCCCCCCGCCGCGGCAATGATGCCCGCATAGGGCGCGCCGCTGGGGTAACCCAGCATTCCATCGCCCAGGATCAGGTGCACATTGGCCAGGCGTAGCGGGCGCAAGTGGTCTCGCGCCTTTTCATGCAACGCGCGCAAGCGTTCAACGGTATACACCTCGCGCGAGACGCGCGACAGCACCGCTGCCTGATAGCCGCAGCCCGTGCCGATCTCCAGTACCCGGCCCATTCCATTTCCGCGCGCGCACTCGGCCCCTAGCAACAATTCGATCATGCGTGCTACCACGCTGGGTTTGGAAATGGTCTGACCCAGTCCGATGGGCAGACTGGTGTCCTCATAGGCTTGGTTGGCCAAGGCGGTGTCGACAAAACGATGCCGCTCAATCATTCCCATGGCCTGAAGAACCGCCCCCGCCGAGATGCCCGAGGCTGCGAGTCGCTGCACCATGCGTGCGCGCACGGCAGCGGAGTCCAGCCCCACGCCGTGCGGCGTGGGCGGCTGCACCTCGCGGCGCGCGCCTACCGGTGGCGCCGCAGTGGGTGCACCGGGTTGGCGCCAGTCGATCCGCGCAGGAAAACCTGGCCGCCGCTGCATCAAGCCACCTCGCCGGACGCCTGCGCTGGTACGAGACGGGCCAGAGTCTGCGCCCAATACCCCAGTCCGTCGTAATCGGTCAGGTCCACCTTCAATGGCGTGACGGATACATGGCCGTGGGCCGTGGCATGAAAATCGGTGCCCTCCGCCGCGTCCTTGGCGGCGCCAGCGCCACCGATCCAGTACATCAGTTCCCCACGCGGGCTCTGCTGCTCAATGACACGCTCTGCCGCATGGCGCCGGCCCAGGCGGCACATGCGCAAGGGCCGCAATGCGTCATACGGCATATTGGGAATGTTGACATTCAACAGCCAGGGGGCTTCGCCGACCAGGTTTTGGCGATCCATCTGCTGAACGATCTCGCGCGCCTTGCGCGCAGCCGACTCGATCTCGCCCCACCCCTTGTCCACCTGCGAAAAGGCGATGGACGGGATCCCGAAAAGATAGCCTTCCATCGCAGCACCCACCGTGCCGGAATAAATTGTGTCGTCGCCCATGTTGGCGCCGTTGTTGATGCCGGAGACTACCAGATCGGGCCGGTAACCCAGCAGGCCCGTCAGCGCAATGTGCACGCAATCGGCAGGCGTGCCATTGACATAGCGAAAGCCGTTGTGCGCGGTTTGCACATACAACGGCGAATGCAGCGTCAGGGCGTTCGACTTCGCGCTATTGTTGTGTTCGGGAGCCACCACTTCCACATCAGCAATGGTCTTAAGGGCGTCATGCAGCGCCACGATGCCAGGCGCCTGGTAGCCGTCGTCGTTGGAGATGAGGATTTTCATGGTCTGGAAGGCGGAACGGCTGGCATTGTAGGAGCGAGCACACACGCTGTCGCTGGTCACGCAAGGGACAACCCAGCCTCCGAGGCGGCCCCTATGATGCCCGCCCAACAGATTCGTAGCGACCAAGGAGACATTCATGCACGCCTGGCTCTGCACCAACCCCACTGGCGTCGAGGCCCTGGCCTGGACAGAACTGCCCGACCCGGCTCCCAAGGCAGGCGAGGTCCTCGTCGAGATCCGCGCGGCAAGCCTGAATTTTCCCGACCTGCTGATGGTGCAGAACAAGTACCAGATCAAGCCCCCCCTGCCTTTCGTGCCCGGCTCGGAGTTCGCGGGCGTCGTGCAGGCCGTGGGCGACGGCGTCACCCATCTGCAGGTGGGTCAAAACGTGGCCTGTCTCAGCGGCACGGGTGGTTTCGCCACGCACACCATCGCCCCGGCCGCACGCTGTATACCCCTGCCGGACGGCTTTGGCCATGTGGATGCGGCGGCATTCATCATGACTTATGCAACCTCCTACCACGCCCTGCTGGACCGGGGCCAGCTCCAGGCAGGCGAAACCGTGCTGGTGCTGGGCGCGGCTGGCGGCGTGGGCACCGCCGCGATTCAGATCGCCAAGGCCAAGGGAGCGCGCGTGATCGCCGCCGCCTCCACGGACGAAAAATGCGACGTGTGCCTGAAGCTGGGGGCCGATGCCGTGATCAATTACAGCGTGGAGGACCTGCGCGACGCCGCCAAGTCACTGACCGACGGGCAGGGACCGGACGTCATCTACGACCCGGTGGGCGGCGCACTGGCAGAGCCCGCATTTCGCTCCATCGCCTGGCGAGGCCGCTATCTGGTGGTCGGCTTCGCATCGGGCCCCATCCCTTCATTGCCGTTGAATCTGCCACTGCTCAAGGGTGCTTCTGTCGTCGGCGTGTTCTGGGGCGAATTCGCCAAGCGCGAGCCCCAGGCCAATGCTTCGATGATGGGCACCCTGCTCCAGTGGTATGCACAGGGCAAGATCAGGCCCGCCATCGACCGAACCATGCCCATGTCACAGCTACCCGCCGCGTTTGCCCACATGGGCGCACGTGCGGTGATCGGCAAACTGGTTCTGGTCAACTGACACGATTTACACATGGCTTGACCCGGCCTGCTATCCAAGCGGGCTGCACTCTGTCACACTTTTGGCTGTTTGCATCTTCCTGCGTCCCTGCAGATGGCCTCCGCCAAATCCCCTCCTGAAATTGCCCGCGAGACGCTCAAGCTACTCGCTACGCGCCGGCTTCCTCCCACGCCCAACCACTACCAGGCCCTCTATGACGAAGTGGCCGGCACCACCAGCGCGCCGGCGTTTCCCAGCGCCCAGCTGCGGCAGATCTCGCGGGTGATCCCCGGCCAGACCCCGGCGCAGAAGCGGTTGCTGGGCCTGTTGGAAACCGCCATCACCCAGCAGGACTGGGGCGTTTTGCAAAACGTGTTGGTGGGATACGCCAACCTGGGACTCTCGCCCGTGGCCGCGCCCGAGCCCGCGAGCACCCGGATTGACCACCTGCCGCTGACACTGGCGCAGAATCTGGCGCGGCTGGTGGACAACACCCTGCCGGCGCTGGGCGAGGACGATGCCCGCGTGCATGAGCTGGCTGCGCAATTGAGCACCTTCCTGCGCGAGCCCGACCCACCCGTCTCCACCGCCGAGCTGATGCTCGGCAACTTCAGCTACCGCCTGTCTTTCGCGGCGGAAGACCAAGCCGCCATCCGGCTGAGCTTGCTCAGCCTGCTGCGCCTGGTGTTCGAGAACATTGCCGCCCTGAGCATGGACGACGAGTGGCTGCACGGCCAGGCCGAGGCGCTGCTTGCAGCTTCCACCCCGCCGCTCACGCTGCGCCGGCTGGACGACGTGCAGCGACGCCTCAAGGACGTCATCTTCAAGCAGACTGAGGCCAAGGAACGCACCGTTCACGCGCAGATGCAGATGCGCGAACTGCTGGCCACATTCATCGAGCGCCTGGCGCAGATGGATGAATCCAGCAGCGCCTACACCACCAAGATGGAGGATTGCGCCGAACGCATCAGCCAGGCCACGCAGCTGCAGGACATCATGCCGCTGCTGGAGGAAGTCATGGCCGCCACGCGCGCCATGGCGCTGAGCAGCCGGGTGACGCGCGGCGAACTGCAGGAACTGCGCGAGCGCACCGAGGCCAAGCACGCCGAAATCGTCCACCTGCGCCAGGAGCTGGACCGCGCGAGCGCCCAGGCGCGCCACGACCCGTTGACGGGCTCGCTCAACCGCAAGGGCTTTGCCGAGGCCATGGAGCGCGAGATCGCGCGTGCGCGCCGCCAGGATGCGCCGCTGTGCGTGGCGCTGCTGGACGTGGACAACTTCAAGTCCATCAATGACCGCCTGGGCCACACCGCCGGCGACGCGGCCCTGGTGCATCTGGCGCAGGTCACCCGCGAGGTGATGCGGCCGCAGGACCAGTTGGCGCGCTATGGCGGCGAGGAATTCGTCATCATCCTGCCCGACACCGAACTGGCGGAAGGCGTGAAGGCCATGGAGCGCCTGCAACGCGAGCTGACCACGCGCTACTTCCTCAAAGACCAGGAGCGGGTGCTCATCACCTTCAGCGCCGGTGTGGCCCAGGTGGAAGGCGAAGAAGGCAGCGCCGACGCAATCCGCCGCGCCGACCAGGGCATGTACCTGGCCAAGCGCACCGGCAAAAACCGTGTGGTTGCTGCCTGACGCCTGGACCCCTTGTGCGATGTCCCGTGCACCCGCCTTCGCTTGACATCTCGCGCCGCACACTGCTGCGTCAGGCCGCCTGGGCCGGCATGGCCACGCAACTGCCCCGCTGGGCCTGGGCCCAGGCCGCCGTGCGGCACGACCCCTTTGGTCTGGGTGTGGCCAGCGGCGACCCAGCGCACGACGGCGTGGTTCTCTGGACCCGCGTGCTTCCGCCCGCGGACCTGGCCGGCACCCACGCACCCTGGGCCGGCCCCCTGACCGTACGCTGGGAACTGGCCGACGACGCGCAGTTTCGCCACATCGTGCAGCGCGGCACGGCGATGGCGCTGCCTGAACTGGGCCACAGCGTGCATGTGGAGGTGGCCGGCCTGCGCCCCGACCGCTGGTACCACTACCGCTTCATGCTGGGTGACGCCACCAGCCCCGTCGGCCGCACCCGCACCGCACCCGCACCGGATGCGTTGCCCGGGCGCCTGCGGCTGGTGTTCGCGTCCTGCCAGCGGTGGGAGCATGGCCATTACGCGGCCTGGCGGCATGCCTGCGCGGACCAGCCCGACCTGGTGCTGTTCCTGGGCGACTACATCTACGAATATCCCAGCCCACAGGACACCCATGGCCTGGCCCGTGTGCACCCGCTGCGCCTGCCCCGCAACCTGCAGGACTACCGTGACCGCTACGCCCTGCACAAGAGCGACCCCGCGCTGCAGGACGCGCACGCCTGCGCCCCGTGGGCGGTGACCTGGGACGACCACGAGGTACAGAACGATTACGCCGCTGGCCAGGGCCGGGGCGAGCGCGCCGAATGGCTGCCGCTGCGCAGCGCCGCGTGGCAGGCCTTCTATGAACACATGCCGATGCGTGTATCCACGCTGGCCGGCTCCGGCTTCCATCAATTGCAGATCCACCGCCGCCTGCTCTGGGGGCGCCTGGCGCGGCTGCACATGCTGGACACACGCCAGTACCGCGACCTGCAGGCCTGCCGCACGCCGGGCAAGGGCGCGACCGGCGCGGTGCGGCCCGACGCCTGCCCCGAAATCCTGGACGGCCACCGCAGCCTCCTCGGCTGGGAACAGGAGCAGTGGCTGCACGCGGGCCTGGCAGCCGATGCGCGCAACCAAGCTACGCGCTGGAGCGTACTGGCGCAGCAGACCCTGTTCTCGCCACGCCGCTACCCCTCGGGCCTACAGTCCACCGACAGCTGGGACGGCTACCCCGCCGCACGCGACCGCCTGCTGCAGGCGCTGGCGCAGCACCCGCCGCGCAACACGGTGCTGCTGGGCGGCGACATCCACCAGAACTATGTTTGCAACGTGATGGCGCCACACGGGCCGCATGCCCACGGTGCGCCGCGCATCCTGGCCAGCGAGTTCTGCGGCACCTCGATCTCCTCGCGCGCCGGCACCACGCAGGACAAAGTGGATGCCATCGCCCGCCACAACCCCCATGTACTGCTGGCCCGCTGTGAGGAGCGCGGCTACGGCCTGTGCGACCTCACGCCCACGCGCTGGACCACCACGCTGCGCGCCCTGCGCGACCCGCTGGATGCCGGCAGCGCCGCGTACACTCTGGCCCGATTCGTGGTGGAAGACGGCCGCCCCGGCCCGCAGCCGGCCTAGGGCCCGCACCAATCCTGGCGCGTCGCGCGCCTTGCCACTTTCGTCCGCACCCAAGGAACACGCACGCAGATGACCGGGAAACCCGCGCCCACCCCGCGCCCCGACGAGGCCGACTTCTCGAACCACACTCCCATGATGGCGCAGTACATGGGCGTGATTTCTAAGCCCTTGTCGCGTTTGATTTTTCTTTAAAGCCCATTCCATCGGTCCCCCGGAATACCCCACCACGCGTGGTGACAAATGAAGGCAAATGACGGTGACCTCGTGATCGGCCCCACTGCGAGGCACGATCTTCGAGTCTGCTGCTTACCCCATCGAGTGAGACGCTGTGCTGTTCACATTCAGAGGTTCGGAAAATCTTGTCACACCGCCGTAAAGAGGGCTTGGTGGTTCAGAGATTAGGTCGAACTTGACGAACGTAAGTGGCTTTATCGATGCCCACATGGTGCAGGAACGTCTTGAAGACGCCCGGGCTCACCGGGTCGCGCGTGGGAAGAATGAAGGCACGTTGATCCGGCCCCGTCCACTTCTGGTGACCGCCTTTGCCGCCCGACGCGTCCAGGCTGTGGTGGAAGCGTTTTAGCGCCCGCTCAAGCTCGCGGCGAGGCGGCACGTTGAACGTGGACGGGTGGCTCTGAAGACGGTCAGCAATGACCCCGGAGCCCACGAAACGCAAAGGGATGTCGGCGTGCTGGAAGTCGTACGGCAGCGGGCCGGTCAGGGCGCTTTCAAGCGGCAAGCCGATGCTGGTGGAGTTGATCTTGGGGTTGGCAGTGCTTAACTGGTTGGCAAAGGTGCGCCATGTGGCGGCGTGATGTCCCAGGCGCCATTCCCGATACCCAGGTGGTGCGAGGTCGAGAGCCCCTTCGACGACGCGGTCCAGGCCCTCAATGTTCGACGCCATGCGTGTCACCAATGACCTGATGCTGGGTGCTTTAAACCAGTCCCATGCTGACCAGTTGGCCAGGGCTTCCTCAAGCCAATCGGGCGTTTCGCGCAGCGCCTGGTAGACGCGGTCCTGGTAGCGCAGGTGTCGCGGCTGCTGGGCGTTGATTTCAAGCCACGAGAGTGCGGCCTCCACCCGAGCGTGGAACAGCTCGTGGGCGTAGGTCAGGCCAAAGGCCAGCAGCGCAGCCAGGCTGTGTGATCCATTAACATTCTCCGACTTGAAGTCGTCCAGAAAGCTAAGCGCCAGGTCGTCCAGCTTTCGGGCGTCGAAGTAGATGCCCCACGTTTCCTCGGTCCATACGTGATAAGGCTGGAACCAGGCGATGGCTTCGAAGCCCTGTCCCTTTAAGTCGCTGCGAACGCCGTCAACCCGGTCTCGGTCCCCGATTTGGTCGAGCTGCAGATCGTCTAGCGAATCCTTGAGATCGTTTGCCTCCGGAACAAAGCCCTGGACTTGAACCGAGTCCTCCACCGGCTGAGCGCCAGTGTCGAAGTTGGGACTGCCTATCTGCTCGCTGCGCGGCTTGCGCAGTGCCGCAGGCAAGCGCCTTTGAACGGCCCAGCGGACCTCGGGGTACGAGGGGAGGCCTGAGTGGGGCGCCCATGAAACAAGGCCTTGCGCGCGGTGCCCAGCAGTGCCGGGGAGAATACCGGCGTAGTTGCCATCACGGGAAGGGGGCCAGCCAGATGCGGCGACCGCAGAAATTGCTGAACGAGCCAGCTTCTCCGTGTCGCCCGAAGTAGGCTGTGGGAACTTCACGGCACGCAGCATGAAAGTCCGTAGCCGCTCCGCAGTTACAACCGGGCGCTGAAACTGGCTCTTCATCGCCAACTGCGCTTGGGCGAACCCTTCGAACTTCTTCATGGCACTGTGGCGTCCGTAGAAGTCCTCGTTGTCCTGCCTCTTACGGCTGATCGCATCGTCGAATTCGGCGACCTTGGTCTGATGCTCCAGAAGAAGCGCATCTGCACTGGCTTTGAGGGTAGACGATATCCAGGCATCCGGTACCAACGGCTTCGATCGGCCCACCAGAACGCACAGGGTTTTGTCGTCAGGCAGCAAAAACACACCGCAGCAATACGCGACAACCTTTGTACCGGGGCCAATGCGTGAGTCGGTAGGTTTGAGCTTGGTAGGAGACCAAACCGCTTGTTCCAGTTCTCCCATTAGTCTTAGCCCGGTACCGCTTCGTAGACGGGCTAAAGCTCGCGCTGTGGCCTTAGCTGCGTAGATGGTTACCGCAAGCGAGCCGGTTGATATAAATTCGACAACGTTAGGATCGGTGATCGGCACATCAACACAGAACACGTCAGGTGCAGTCGTCCATGCGAAGCTGGGTGGAATCCAGCTTCGCACACGCGGGGGGCTGTTGCTTGGGCTGTTCATAAGGTCACTCCATTGTGAAGTTGAGCTTGCAACTGATCTTTAGAGCCACAATCCGGCCATCCCTCATTTCATGAATGCCGCTCGGCTGTACTCTTCCGGCCTTTCTGACCACCAGTGCGTTGCGAACTTACCCAGCTTCACCTCGAGGGCGCTCGGCCGCCAGAGGTCGTGGTACTCTGTTTTCATCGCCTCCTGCATGAAGCCCTCCTCAACACCACGCTCGCGGTAGTAGATTGAGGTCATGTAGTCGGAAATTCCCCACGGCGCCCCGCGCGGTAGTCCACAGTAGCCCGCTCGGTGGAAACCAAATCGCGCATCTGGAGTGATGAAGCGTCGCTCACCAGCAAGGAATATGCCCGTGCAGGCACTCACGCAACGGCCTTGCACTAGAGTGTCCAGGCCCTGCTTTCTTACGATCTCGATCATGAGTTCTTCCTCATGAACCAGTCCCCCAGAGGAATCAAGCTGTAGCAGCTTGAGGTGCGGATTGTCTAAGATTGCTCGCTCCAGAGCCTTGGCGCTGCCTTCCCCAATGCTGCCGCTAACCACGATCCGGTTGAGTTCGGGCATAGCCGTGACGGTCCAGGGTTTCGAAATCCATTTGCTTGTACGTTGCTCGCACTCGCTGAGAAAGCGAGCATAGGCGCTGGGTGATTTCCAGTTATACAAAATAACTTCCCTGGCCGTGCCCCACAGCATCCAGATTCCAAAACCAGCCATCAGAAATGTGAGAAAAGCTGCCGCCGTCCTCGACTCGGTCAGGAGGTTCATGGACTTGCGGTAAGTCCCCACGGCCCACCAGAACATGGCGGGTAACAGTGCCGCGGAGCCAAGGCGAAAAATCATGTCTACGGGCTTGCTTTCAGGATGAAAGGCCTGGCTGAGCAGAAAGGCCCCAAAAAGGATCAAAGTGGTCGGCACAAATACCACACAGAGTGCAACCACCAGAGTGCGGAACAGCCCAAGTTCACCCCGCCAGTGCAGACGGAAGAACTGACCCATGCCTGGCCAGCTATTGAACTTGGGAGATAAGCGAGCGCGACCAGCCAGTTTGGGCAAGCGCAGGGTAACGTGCATGTGAGCACCCCCACCTCAATGAGACAGTGATTGCAATAGGGGTAGTATTGGTAGACATGTGGCTCACAGCATGAGCCACTAAACACGATAACCTGAATGCATGCTGAATTCGTTAAGGACGAAGATGGCCAGACCACAGGCTCAACTGCTGGACTTACCCCGAGGACCTCTCTGGTTCAAGGTCACGGGCATGCTGCAACAGAACTGGGCGATGTTGGCCGAGGCCTGCACAGCCGATTCGTCGGCTCACACGGGTGCATCCATCCTGTTCTTCGATGATCACGGTGCGCATTCCACTGATGGCGGACAGTGATTCCATTCCCATCGCG
>NZ_JSYI01000093.1:0-4113 GCF_001023515.1 Diaphorobacter sp. J5-51
TGGGACAAGTCGCTTCATTGCGCTTGACTTCGAAGACGGTTACTCAATCCGCGCCTGGTGTACTGCTCCATCACGGGCTTCGGGCAGGACGGCCCGTACGCCCACCGCGCCGGCTACGACTTCCTGATCCAGGGCATGGGCGGGCTCATGAGCGTTACCGGCCGGCCCGACGGCGAACCGGGCGGCGGCCCCATGAAGGTGGGCGTGGCGCTGACCGACATCCTCACGGGCCTGTATGCCAGCACGGCCATCCTCGCGGCGCTGCAGGCGCGCGAGCACACGGGCCGAGGCCAGCACATCGACCTGGCCCTGCTGGACGTGGGCGTGGCCTGCCTGGCCAACCAGGGCATGAACTACCTTTACGGCAACCAGGTGCCGCCGCGCATGGGCAACGCCCACCCCAACACCGTGCCGTATCAGGACTTCCCCACGCAGGACGGCCACATGATCCTGGCCGTGGGCAACGACGGGCAGTTCGCACGCTTGTGCCACGCCGCGGGGCAGCCCGGCTGGGCGCAGGATGCGCGCTTTGCCACCAACGCCGCGCGTGTGGCGCACCGCCACGAACTGGTGGCGCTGATCCGCGGCGTGACGGTGGGCAAGCCCACGCGCGACTGGATCGCCCTGCTGGAGCAGCACGGCGTGCCCTGCGGCCCCATCAACACCGTGCGCGAGGTGTTCGACGACCCGCAGGTCAAGGCGCGCGGCATGCAGATTGCCATGCAGCACCCCCAGGCGGGCAGCGTGCCGCTGGTGGCCAGCCCCCTGCGCCTGTCGGACACCCCGGTGAGCTACCGCCATACGCCCCCGCAACTGGGCCAGCACACCGATGCGGTGCTGGCCCGCCACCTCGGCCTTGCGCCCGAGGCACTGCAAACCTACAGAGACAACGGAGTTTTGGGATGAGTACCCTGGATTCACTCGCGCTCACGCGCATCCCCCCCGAGGACGAGGCCCTGCGCGCCGAGGTGCGCGCCTTCCTGGCCGGGGCGATCGCCGAACTGCCCGCGCATATCCGCGCCCGCTCGTGGGGCGGCTACAGCAGCGAGCTGAGCCGCAAGCTGGCCGCCCGCGGCTGGATCGGCGTCACGCTGCCCAAGGAATATGGTGGCGGCGGACGCAGCGCCTTCACGCGCTATGTGCTGGTGGAGGAGTTCCTCGCCTGCGGCGCGCCCGTGGGCTCGCACTGGATTGCCGACCGCCAGAGCGCGCCGCTGATCCTGAAGTACGGCACCGAGGCGCAAAAGCAGTTCTACATCCCCAAGGTGTGCCGCGGCGAGGCGTTCTTCTGCATCGGCATGAGCGAGCCGGGCTCGGGCTCGGACCTGGCCAGCGTGAGGACGCGCGCCACGCCCAATGACCAGGGCTTTGTGCTCAACGGCCAGAAGATCTGGACCACCAACGCGCACCACTGCCAGTTCATGATTGCGCTGGTGCGCACCTCCGGCAGCAGCAAGGACCGCCACAAGGGCCTGTCCCAGGTCATCGTGGACCTGAAGCTCCCCGGCGTCACCGTGCGCCCGATCGAGGACCTGTCGGGTGACAGCCATTTCTGCGAGGTGTTCTTCGACAACGTGCAGCTGGGCCCCGATGCGCTCATCGGCGCCGAAGGCCAGGGCTGGGAGCAGGTCACGGCCGAGCTGGCCTTCGAGCGCAGCGGGCCCGAGCGGCTGTTCTCCAGCATCGTGCTGTTCGACCAGTGGCTGGATTACGTGCGCACGCCGCAAGGGCGCACGGAGTCGGCCCAGCGCCTGGCGGGCCAGGTGCTCACGCAGCTCGCGCCGTTGCGCGCCATGTCGGTGGCCATTCAGGACAAGCTGGTGCGCGGCGAAAGCCCCATCGTCGAGGCCGCGCTGGTCAAGGAGCTGGGCACCACGCTGGAGCAGATGATCCCCGCGGCGATCGCCGACGACCTGTTCGCCCGCGAGGCGGAAGACGTGCCGGTGGAGCTGCTGATGACCCTGAAATACGTGACCGAGGCCTCGCCCTCGTTCTCTTTGCGCGGCGGCACGCGCGACATCCTGCGCGGGATGATCGCCCGGGGCCTGGGCCTGCGCTGAAACGGAGCCACGACATGAGCCAAGACAACGATCTGTTTGCCGACGCCGCCCGCCAGGTGCTGGCCGACCAGTGCACCCCCCCGGTGGTGCGCGCCATCGAATCCGGCGGGCGCGCCGCGCCCGCGACGCAGCTGCTGTGGGCGCAACTGGAGGCCACGGGCCTCGCCGATGCGCTGCTGCCCGAGGACGACGGCGGCGCCGGCTTGGGCCTGACCCAGGTGTTCGGCGTGCTGGAGCAATGCGGCGCGCATGCGCTGCCGCTGCCGCTGGGCGAGACCATGGTGGCGCGCGCGCTGCTGGCCCAGGCCGGCGTAGCGCGCCCCGCCGGCAGCATCACGCTGGCGCGTGGCGAGCGGCTGCCGGATGACGGCGTGCGCTGCGCCCTGGTGCGCGGCGGCCAGGTGGCCGATCATGTGCTGGTGCAGGCTGGCAGCGCCTGGCACCTGCTGGCCACGGCCGATGCGCAGGCTGCGCCCCAGGCGCCGGCGCTGGATGCCGCCCTGGCCTGGACTGCTGCCCAGGTGGAGGCCGCGCCCGGGGTGGTGGTGGATGCCGCGCAAGACGCACGCACCCTGCAGGCCGCCGTGGTGGCCCCGCAGATGGCCGGCGCGTTGGGCGACGTGTTCCGGCGCACCCTGCAGTACGCCAACGAGCGCCAGCAGTTCGGCCGCCCCATCGGCAAGTTCCAGGCCATCCAGCACCAGCTGGCGGTGATGAGCGAGCATGTGTTCGCCGCGCGCATGGCTGCGCAGCTGGGCTGCAGCGGCGCCGGTGTGCAGCCCGACCGGCTGCGTGTGGCCACCGCCAAGGCGCGCTGCAGCGAGGCCGCATTGGCCGTGGCCGAGTTCGCCCACGCCATCCACGGCGCCATCGGCTTCACCGCGGAATACGACCTGCAGCTGTTCACCCGCCGCCTGCACGCCTGGCGCCAGACGGCCGGCAGCGAGTCTTACTGGCACGGCGTGGCCGGCGAGGCGCTGCTGGCGCACGGCGGGCTGACGCTGGACCTTGTGCGCCGCATCACCGACGTGGAAATGATGCTCTGAAAACCATAGCTGTTTGCGTATGCCAACCAAGGCGTTCAATGTGTTTTCATATTGAAATCAAGCGGTGATGTGCGCTGGCAGCTCCTACTTTCGACTACGGAGAGACACCATGGCCTTCCTGACCATTGAACGCGACGGCGGCATCCTGACCGCCACCATGAACCAGCCCGAGACGCGCAATGCGCTCACCGGCAACACGGCCGTGCAGGAGTTCGTGCAGCTGTGCGACACCGTGCGCAAGGACGCCAGCGTGAAAGTGCTGATCCTCACCGGCGCCGGCCCCATCTTCAGCTCGGGCGGCAACGTCAAGGACATGCAGCGCTTCTTCGACGATGCGCTCACGCCCGACCTGATCCGCGAGGAATACCGCCAGGGCATCCAGCAGATCCCCAACGCGCTGTACCAGCTCGACGTGCCGGTGATCTGCGCCGTCAACGGCCCGGCCATCGGCGCGGGGCTGGACCTGACCTGTATGTGCGACATCCGCATCGCGGCCGAGAACGCCACCTTCGCAGAAAGCTTCGTGCGCGTGGGCATCGTGCCCGGCGACGGAGGCGCCTGGCTGCTGCCGCGGGCCGTGGGCATGGCCAAGGCGTCCGAGATGGCTTTCACCGGAGAGGCCATCAGCGCCCAGGACGCCCTGGCCTGCGGCCTGGTGAGCCGCGTGGTGCCGGCCGACCAGCTCCTGCCCACCGCGCGCGCGCTGGCCGAGAAGATTGCCGCCAACCCCGGTGCCGTGATGCGGATGACCAAGCGGCTGCTGCGCGAGGGCGAGCACGCCTCGCTGGCCTCGCTGCTGGAGATCTCCGCCGGCTACCAGGCCATCGCCCACAAGACGGCCGACCACCGCGAGGCGGTCACCGCCTTCATCGAGAAGCGCGCCCCGCGTTTCCAGTAGACCGAATCAGCCATCGGCGGACAAGGAAAGGCCCGGCGGCCGTTCGATAATGCCGCCATGGCTTCTTGTATGGATGCCTCCCGGCAATGAGTAGTAACCCGCATCGCTG
>NZ_JSYI01000094.1:0-1564 GCF_001023515.1 Diaphorobacter sp. J5-51
CTTGTATGGATGCCTCCCGGCAATGAGTAGTAACCCGCATCGCTGTGTGAAGAAGTCGGCTGCTGCCTTGTATCCGGCCTGTGGTATGGGTGCTGGGTTGCCCCTGCGGCCCACTGGCCCCGATGTAATCCGCTGACGAGCGCCTCATCTCCTTGACGGACTGTTGAAGTCCTGCAAGCCATTCAGGTTTGGCTCGTCCCGGTCTGACCTGTTTCACATCACTTCGCGTGTCGCTGCCTCATCGCCTTCAAAGGCTCACATACCCTTTCTTGGGTTGGGTTGATATTCAGCTACCTGCATCACGCCGCTTGCCGCCGGATGCTCTGGTAGCCCCGTTGGTAGTCCTGTTGCCGGGCCGTCACGGCCCAGATCGTTCGGGCCATCTTGGCCGCCTGCGCCACGATCACGACGTTGGCCGGCCTCCTGCCCTTGAGTTGCTCCAGCCACGGCCCAGGCTCCTTGGCATGCGTGAGCACCGAGCGCGCGCCGTGGATGAGCAAGGTGCGCAAGTAGGTGTCGCCCCGTTTGGAGATGCCCAGCAGATTGACCCGCCCGCCCGTGCCGCGCTGTTTGGGCACCAGGCCCAGCCAGGCGCAGAACTCGCGCGCCGACTTGAATGCCTTGGCCTGTCCCATCGTGGCGATCGCCGCGGTGGCCGTCAGCAGACCCACGCCCGGTATTTGCGCCACGCGCCTCATGTCCGTGTCAGCGCGCAGGACTGCGGTAAGCCGCACTTCCACGGCCTTGATGTCCGCGCCCAGTTGCTTGATGCGCTGCACCTGCTCGCGCAGGCTGTCGGCGACGTACTGCGGCATGGAATTGGCCAACGATTCCAAGGTGGCCTCGATCTCGCTGAACAGCGCATTCCTGCCTCGCGCGAACGTCGCACCAAACTCGTAGAGCAGGCCGCGCAGCGCATTGATCTGCATGACTTTCATCTTCATGAGCATCTCGCGCTGGCGGTGCAAGGTCAGCGTGGCCTGCTGCGCCAGGGTTTTCATGCCCACGAACTTGGTGCCCGGCTGCTGTACCGCCAGCCAGATGGCCCGTGCGTCGGTGGCGTCGGTCTTGTTGCCACTCACGAAGGGGCGCACGGCCTTGGCGTGGATCAGCCGCACGGTGTGGCCTTGCGCCGTCAGCTCTCGCGCCCAGTGGTGCGCGCCGCCGCAGGCTTCGATGCCGATGACACACGGCGCACGGTTGGCAAAGTGCTCCAGCACCTTGGCCCGCTTGAGCTGCAGGTTGACGATCTCGCCCGTGGCCATGTCCACGCTGTGGAACTGGAACACGCTCTTGGCGATGTCCAGGCCGATGACTTGCAGCCCACCCATCTGGCCGATGATTTGTCCTGCGCCTTGTGCTGAATTACGATGCATGATGGAGCCTTGCTGGTGTTTGTGAAGACCTCGGTCTATCACGCCATGGGCACTTTGATGCCGTATCCAGTCGAGGCTCCACCTTGTCCTGCGGACAAGCCAGCTTCCCGCAACGGCTACGCTGATCATCTCCGTGCTCCTGCTGCGATCGACTTCCCCGTGGGGAGGGAGGCATCCATTACATCTCC
>NZ_JSYI01000095.1:0-931 GCF_001023515.1 Diaphorobacter sp. J5-51
AGAATAGCTGGATGGAAACCCAGATGCTAACGCCAACTCCTGGAGGGGACTACCCCCGCACCTGGAACGAATTTCTTGACTGGTTTGCCACCGAAGAGGCTTGCCAGGCGTTCCTGGAGAAGCTTCGGTGGCCCCAAGGCTTCGTCTGCCCGCGTTGCGGCAACGCTGGCGATGTGTACCGCGCCAGCCGCACCCGCCTGATGTGCCGCTCATGCCAGTACCAAGGCACAGTGACATCTGGAACCATCTTTGACAAGACGCGCACACCGCTGCGTGTCTGGCTGGCTGCAGCTTGGTACCTGACCAATCAGAAACAAGGCGTGAGCGCCCTGGGGCTGCAGCGCGTATTGGGTTTGGGGAGCTACCAGACCGCCTGGACCATGCTGCACCGGTTTCGACGTGCCATGGTCCGCCCGGGCCGGGACAAGCTCAAGGGGCTTGTGGAGGTGGATGAAACGTACCTGTCCATCACGGATCGCAAGAATCCCGCCACCCCTGCAGGGCGCAAGAGCAGCACCACCAAAGTGTTGATGGTCATGGCGGTGGAGATCGTGGAGCCCAAGGGGTTTGGGCGCATCCGGTTACGCCGCATTGACCGAGACGCCGCCACCCACGTAATCCCCTTTGTGCAGGAGGTGGTCGAGCCTGGAGCCCAGGTACGCACGGATGGTTCGGCGGCATACCGCGCTCTGGGAGAACTGGGTTACACCCACCAGCGCACCGTCATGCTCGGCTCAGGCGTACCTGCCCATGTCTCCATGGCGGGAGTGCACCGGGTCGCCTCACTGGTACAGCGCTGGGTGCTGGGAACACATCATGGCTCTGTACAGCCAGACCACCTGGACGCCTATCTCGATGAATTCGTGTTCCGTTTCAACCGGCGCACATCCAGCTCACGCGGGATGCTGTTTTACCGCTTGCTGCAGCAAGC
>NZ_JSYI01000096.1:0-24231 GCF_001023515.1 Diaphorobacter sp. J5-51
CGGCGTTCAGACTCTACCGCGCTGGTCTGGTTTAAAGATACAAGCAGGGCAGACCATGAACGGCGCCCAGGTCTCGGCATTTCAAGCCAACAGCGGCATCGCGCCGTCCGCGATGGCGACCGTTCTGGTCGGCATCGTGTTTGCGGTTCTGCTCGTCTGGGGCGTCTGGGCCATCCGAACGGCCTACGTGGGGTGGGCCGAGAACAGCCTCAACCATCGCCAGTTCCTCGGCGTCTGCATCCGCTTCGTCGCGATGTACCTCGTGCTGACGTTCTTCCTCCTCTCCTGACCTGAAGGGATTGACCATGCAAAACCGCATCCTCACTACTCGTTTTGTCCAACGCGCCGCCGTCGCCCTGGGTGCCGCCGCGCTGCCCGCGCTGTCGTTTGCGCAAGGTCTGCCGCAGTTGGAAAACCCGACCCGCGGCGCCGGCAGCGGCATCATGGACACGATCAGGAACTACGGCTACGACATCATCATGCTCGTGGCCCTGTTGGTGGTGGCGTCGATGTTCATTGGCGTGTGCTACCACGCCTACGGCACCTACGCGGAAATCCACACCGGCCGCAAGACCTGGGGCCAGTTCGGCCTCACGGTCGCCATCGGCGCCGTGCTGCTCGTGATCGGCATCTGGCTGCTCACCGAAGCCACCGGCATCCTGTAAGGCTAGGCCGGTATGTCCGATCAGCAGCACGTCCGTGCGGACGGGACCGTGACGTTCCTTCCGCACCGGCTTAACCGCCACCCCGTTGTCGTGCGCGGCCTCACCGCCGACGAGCTGTGGATCTGCTGCGGCTTGTCCGGCGCGGCCGGCCTGCTGGTCGGCGCGCCGCTTTCGTGGATGCTCCGCACCATTGCCATCGCACCGACGTTCGTTGTCCTGGGCGTGGCCTTGGGCGTGTTCATCGGCGGCGGCATCCTGCGCCGCCTCAAGCGTGGGCGCCCCGACACCTGGCTGTATCGGCAACTGCAATGGCGCATCGCCACGCTGCATCCGCTGATGGCGGGCTGGGTGGGCGGCCACGTGCTGATCTCGCGCTCCGGTTTCTGGACCACCCGACGGTCTGCCTCAAGGAGCGCACGATGAGCCGCTTCAAGAACGAGATCGCCCACCTGCAGGCGCACATCAAGACGCTTCGCCTGGGTGCCGGTGCCCTGGTCATCGTCGCCCTGGTCATGGGCGGCGGCTGGTGGAGCGCGCCGCGCGACCTGACCATCCACGTCCCGCCTGACCTGCGCTCGGGCAGCACCCGCAAGTGGTGGGAGGTGCCGCCCGAATCGGTCTATGCGTTCACGTTCTACGTGTTCCAGACCCTCAATCGCTGGCCGACGAATGGCGAAGAGGACTACGCGCGCAACCTCCACACGCTCTCGCCGTACCTCACGCCGTCCTGCCAAGCCTTCCTGCGCGCGGACTACGACTACCGCCGCAGCACGGGCGAGCTGCGCCAGCGCGTGCGCGGCATCTACGAAATCCCTGGCCGCGGCTACGGCGACGACCCTACGGCGCGCGTGCGCACGGTCTCCGATCGCGACTGGGTGGTGACGCTGGACATCACCGCGGACGAGTACTACGGCGCGGAACAAGTCAAGCGCGCCCTGGTGCGCTACCCCGTGAAAGTCACCAAAGTGGACATCGACCCCGCGCGCAATCCGTTCGGCCTGGCGCTCGACTGCTACGCCGGCACGCCCCAGCGCATCAGCACCCCGGAGCCGACGCGCCCGGCATCCGGCGGCCTGTCTCCGCAAGCGCCTCAAGGAGGAACCACCCCATGAAGCATCCTGTACTCGCGCTGCTGGGGCTGCTGGCCGTGGCCGCCGCACCCATCGCCCAGGCGGTGGAAATCCTGCGCTGGGAGCGCATGCCGCTGGCGGTGCCGCTGAAGGTCGGCCAGGAGCGCATCGTGTTCATCGACCGCAACGTCCGCGTCGGCGTGCCTGCGGGCGTGGGCGAGCGCCTGCGCGTTCAAAGTGCGGGCGGCGCCGTGTACCTGCGCGCCAGCGAGCCGATCGAGCCGACACGGCTGCAATTGCAGGACGCCGACACGGGCGCGCTGATCCTGCTGGACATCGCCGCCGAACCACCCAAGGACGGGGAAGCCGAACTGGAGCCGGTGCGAATCGTCGAAGGCAACAGCACTCCAGCGCGCTATGGCAATCAGTCCGGTGGTGCCGACGAGACCCCGGCGCGCGCCCAGGACCAGGCAGGGACGCGAGCAGCGCGGCGCGAAACCCCGGTCCCGGTCGTGTTGACGCGCTTCGCCGCACAGAACCTCTACGCGCCGCTGCGCACTGTGGAACCGCTGCCGGGCGTCATGCGGGTCAACCTGCGCCGCGACATGGACCTCGGCACGCTGATGCCGACATTGCCCGTGCGCGCACTCGCGCTCGCGTCGTGGCGCCTGGAAGACCAGTGGGTCACCGCCGTGCGCTTGACCAACACGGGCGCGGGCTGGGTCACGCTTGATCCGCGCGTGCTGCAAGGCGACTTCCTCACCGCCACCTTCCAACATGAGGCGCTTGGCCCGCGCGGAACACCCGAGGACACGACCGTCCTGTACCTGGTGACGCGCGGTCGCGGCCTTGCGCAGTCGCTGCTGCCCGCGATCCACCGCTTCGACCCCGCCGCACATCTCCCGCTGCCGAAAGACAGGCCCACGGACGCCAAGGAGGCCCCCGATGCGCAGTAATGGACTCCTGAAGTGGCTGATGATCCCGGTTGCCTTGCTGGTGCTGTTCGTCGCCATCCGGCTGTTCTCGGGTGGCAGCACTTCGGCACCACCGGCCGCGGATGCCGGCGCCAAGCTCACGCCTGCGGAAATGAAAGCGTTGGGCATCGAGGGGGATACCCCGCGCGACACCGTGGCGACGCTCGTTGCCCAAGTGAAGCAGTTGCGCACCGAGCTTCAGACCGCGCTCTCGGACAACAAATCCCAGCGTGAGGAAAACCAGCGGCTGCGTCAGCGCGAGAACTCGATCGACCAGCGCATCAACTCTGCGCTGGAGTCCGAACGCTCCAACCTGCGGCGCGACCAGCAGCAGGCGGCCAGCGAGCGCCAGCAGACCGAGGGGCTGCTCGCTGACCTGCAGCGGCGCCTGGACAGCATTGGTGGGCGCGGTGGCAGCCATGCCGATCTGCCCGTGGGCCTGGGGCTGCAGGGGGGCGACGAGGCCGGGATGGAAGGCGGCATGCGCTGGGTTGAACCGGATGACGCGAAGCCTGCCGAGGGACGCAACAGGGGGCGCGGCACGGCTGGCGGCATGAGCTTCCCGACGAGCTTCGGCCCCGAGCAGAGCACGTTGCAAACCACGGCGGAAACCGTGGCGAACGCCGGGGCACGCGCCGCGGGCGTCAAGACCGCAAAGCCCGTCTATACCGTCCCCACGAACTCCACGCTCATGGGCTCGGTGGCGATGACAGCGCTGATCGGGCGTGTGCCGATCGACGGCACCGTCAACGACCCGTACCCCTTCAAGGTGCTGGTGGGGCCGGACAACCTCACGGCGAACGGCATCGACATTCCCGATGTGGCCGGCGCCGTGTTCAGCGGCACCGCCTCGGGCGACTGGACGCTTTCTTGCGTGCGCGGCCAGGTGCGCAGCATCACGTTCGTCTTCAACGACGGCACGATTCGCACGATCCCCGAAGACCGCGAAGGAAACCAGCAGAACAACCAGCAGCGCGATGGCTTGGGCTGGATCAGCGATCCCCACGGCATTCCTTGCGTCAGCGGCGAGCGGCGCAGCAACGCCCAGCAGTACCTCGGCTCGCAGGCCCTGATCACCGCGGCCGGTGCCGGCGTGGCCTCGCTCATCGAGAGCGACAGCGGCCGCATGTCCTATGTCGGCTCGGACGGCTCCATCGGCACCGTGGGCATCAGCGGCCAGGAGGCGGTCGGCCAGATTCTGGCGGGCGGCGTGCGGGACATGTCGGCCTGGGTCAACAAGCTCTACGGCCAAGCGTTCGCCGCCGTCTATGTCCAGCCCGGCGCGAAGGTCGCCGTCCACCTCGAAAAGCCGCTCGCCATCGACTTCGATCCCGAAGGCCGCAAGGTCGATCACCGCACAGGAGAAAGCCATGCTCTCGAACTTGAATAGCTTGGCCCGTGGCCTGGCGCTGGTCCTCGCCGTCGCGGCGCTCGCCGGCTGCGCCACCAGCAAGGAAAAGCTGCTGACCCACGGTGACCGCACGATGATGGACATCTGGCAGCAGGAGGCCGGGGACGGCGGTGGCGCAGCCGGACGGAACGCCGGCGGCCAACTGCTCGATGCGCGCCAGAGCCTGCGTCGGCCGCTGACCGACGCCGATATGCAGGCCGCACCTGCCGAGCAGATGCGCTACACGCGCACCGCGCGCAACGAGGTCCATCGCCAGTTCCAGCGCCTGCCCAATCCCGATCTCGTGATGTACGTGTACCCGCACCTGGCCGGCACCGATCCCGTGCCGGTGCCCGGCTACACGACCGTCTTCCCGCTGTACCAGCGCATTCAGTACGCGATGCCGGGTGAGCGCGTGGAGGACTACTGATGCGCTGGAAACTTCCCTGGCCTAAGCCGGCCGCGCTGAAGCTGGCCGCATCCGGCGCTGGTGATGACGAGCAGCCGGACGGCTGGCAGCGCCACATTGAGGCCTTGCGCCAAGCCGGCATCCCCGAACCCGGCTCGGCAGTCCGGGGCCGCAAACCGGCGACGGAGGCCGACGAGCAGGCGCTGTACGAGGTCGCACCGTCCTTCGTGGAACTGCTGCCCTGGGTCGAGTTCTTGCCCGAGTCAAGGTCCATGTTGCTGGAGGACGGCCAATCGGTGGCGGCCTTCTTCGAGCTGGTGCCGCTGGGGACCGAGGGCCGGGAACCGGGCTGGCTTGCCCACGCCCGCGACGCCTTGGAGAACGCGCTGCAGGACAGCTTCGATGAGCTGGACGAGAACCCCTGGGTGCTCCAGCTCTATGCCCAGGACGAGCCGAGTTTCGACCAGTACATGCAGACCCTGCGTGACTACGTGCAGCCACGTGCCCGCGGGACAGCGTTCACCGAGTTCTACCTGCGCTTCTTCGGCCACCATCTGCGTGCGGTGGCCAAGCCCGGCGGCCTGTTCGAGGACACGGTGGTCACGCGGCTGCGCTGGCGCGGGCAGACGCGGCGCGTGCGCATGGTGGTCTATCGACGTGCCACCGGGCAGGCAAGCCGCCGCGGCCAGACGCCCGAGCAGATGCTGAACATCGTCTGTGATCGCCTGTGTGGCGGGCTGGCGAACGCCGGCATCCAGGCCCGGCGCATGGTCGCGGCCGACGTCCATGACTGGCTACTGCGGTGGTTTAACCCGCGTCCCACGCTGCTCGGCCCTGGGGTCGAGGACCGCGAACGCTTCTATGCGCTGGCACGCTACCCCGACGAGACAGAAGACGGTGAGATCGAGCTGGCGAGCGGACGGGATTTCAGCCAGCGGCTTTTCTTCAGCCAGCCACGTTCGGACGCGGAGCACGGCACCTGGCACTTCGACGGCATGCCGCATCGTGTGCTGGTCACTGACCGGCTGCGCATGCCGCCCGGCACGGGGCATTTGACTGGCGAAACTCGCAAAGGCGATGCGATCAATACGCTGTTCGATCAGATGCCCGAGGACACGACGATGTGTCTGACCATGGTGGCGACACCCCAGGACATCCTCGAATCGCACCTGAACCACCTGGCGAAGAAGGCAGTCGGCGAAACACTGGCATCGGAACAGACGCTCAAGGATGTGCAGGAGGCCCGCTCGCTGATCGGCAGCGCGCACAAGCTGTACCGGGGAACACTGGCGTTCTATTTGCGCGGCCGGGATGAAGCCGAACTGGACCGGCGCGGCCTTGATCTGGCGAACGTGATGCTTAACGCCGGTTTGCAGCCCGTGCGCGAGGACGATGAAGTCGCGCCTTTGAACAGTTATCTGCGCTGGCTGCCGTGCTGCTACAACCCGAGCCAGGATCGACGGAACTGGTTCACCCAACTGATGTTCGCCCAGCACGTGGCGAACCTCTCACCGGCCTGGGGCCGCAGCCAGGGCACGGGCCATCCGGGCAATACGTTCTTCAATCGAGGCGGCGGGCCGATCACCTTTGACCCGCTCAACCGCCTGGATCGGCAGATGAACGCGCACCTGTTCCTGTTCGGCCCCACCGGCTCCGGCAAAAGCGCAACGCTCAACAACCTCTTGAACCAGGTCACGGCCATCTACCGGCCGCGCCTCTTCATCGTGGAAGCCGGCAACAGCTTCGGCTTGTTCAGCGATTTCGCCAAGCGCCTGGGCCTGACTGTGAACCGGGTCAAGCTGGCCCCAGGCTCGGGCATCAGCCTGGCGCCGTTCGCCGACGCGCGTCGGCTGATCGAAACGCCGAGCGACGTGCAGACGCTGGATGCCGATGTGCTGGACGAGGACATGCCACCCGATGCATCGGCCATGGAAGCGGACGAGCAGCGCGACGTACTCGGCGAGTTGGAAATCACCGCACGGCTGATGATCACCGGCGGCGAGGATAAAGAAGAGGCCCGGATGACGCGGGCCGATCGCTCGCTCATCCGCCAGTGCATCCTCGACGCCGCCGAGCATTGCGTGGCCGAGAAGCGCACGGTGCTCACGCGCGACGTGCGCAACGCGTTGCGCGAGCGCGGCCAGGACCCAACGCTGCCAGAGATGCGGCGCGTGCGGCTGCTGGAGATGGCAGATGCCATGGACATGTTCTGTCAAGGCACCGATGGCGAAATGTTCGACCGCGACGGCACGCCGTGGCCCGAGGCCGACATCACCCTGGTCGATCTGGCGACCTATGCCCGCGAAGGCTACAACGCGCAGCTTTCCATCGCCTACATCAGCCTGATCAGCACGGTGAACAACATCGCCGAGCGCGACCAGTACCTGGGCCGCCCGATCATCAACGTGACCGATGAAGGGCACATCATCACCAAGAACCCGCTGCTCGCGCCCTACGTCGTGAAGATCACGAAGATGTGGCGCAAGTTGGGTGCCTGGTTTTGGCTCGCGACGCAGAATATAGACGATCTGCCTCGCGCCGCGGAACCCATGCTCAACATGATCGAGTGGTGGATCTGCCTGTCGATGCCGCCGGACGAGGTGGAGAAGATCGCCCGGTTCCGCGAACTCTCGCCCGCGCAGAAGGCGCTGATGCTTTCGGCGCGCAAAGAGGCGGGGAAATTCACCGAGGGCGTCATCCTCTCCAAGAGCATGGAAGTGCTGTTCCGCGCCGTGCCGCCGAGCCTGTACCTCGCGCTCGCGCAAACCGAACCCGAAGAGAAGGCAGAGCGCTACCAGCTCATGCAGCAATACGGCTGCACCGAGCTGGAAGCAGCTTTCAAGGTCGCCGAGAAGATCGACCAGGCACGCGGCATCGAGTCGCCGGCCTTGGAACTGTCGTAAGCCGGAGAACACCATGGAGCAGAAGCGTCCTTCCATTCCGATACAAGTCCAGGCGTTCCGCCGTCGCCACAGGCGGCCCCGCTGGCCTTGGGCCTTGACTGCTGCGCTGGTCGCGCTGCTGCTGATCTGGCTCGTGTCCCGGTCGCCCGGCGAATCCTCATCGCATTCGCCCACGCCGGCTAGCACGGCGCAGATGGCCGGGCCGCCCTGGAAAATGGGCAACCCCGAGGGCCGTTTCACACTGACGCTCTATGCCGATCTGGAATGTCCGTTCTGCCGGGAGTACTTCCCGCAGCTCAAGCGCTGGGTCGGCAGCAACGCCGACGTGAC
The DNA here is from genome assembly GCF_001023515.1 of Diaphorobacter sp. J5-51. Classification (NCBI taxonomy): domain Bacteria; kingdom Pseudomonadati; phylum Pseudomonadota; class Betaproteobacteria; order Burkholderiales; family Comamonadaceae; genus Diaphorobacter; species Diaphorobacter sp. J5-51. Next base: position 7,742 of record NZ_JSYI01000096.1, read on the forward strand.
CCTGCAATGGCACCACCAGCCGCTGGCTGCGCACGAGCCGGCCGCGTTGGCCGAGGCGCGTCTGGTCGAGTGCGTCGCCGAAGCCGGCGGGCATGCTGCCTTCTGGCGAGCCGTCGAGTGGGTCTATGCCCACACGCGCAGCGACGGCCTGGGACTGCCCGATGGCCTGCGCTACCCCGAATCGACGCCGGCCGTCGAGCAGTGCATGGCAAGCGAGCGGGTCGACGCGGCCATCCGCGCCCAGGCCGCGGAAGCCACGAAAAGCGGCGTGACGGCCACGCCGTCGCTGCGCCTGCTCGATCGCCAGATGGGCCAGTCCATCCTGCTGCAGGGACCGATCGAAGGCGATGCCTTGCTGTCGGCCATGGACATGCTGTCCGCTGATGAACCACCCGCCACACCCGCCACCGAAATGCCTGCCGACGTTGTCGGCGACATGCCCAGGTAGCCCGCGGTCCTTGAGGCTACGGCGCAGTCTTCTGCGCTGACCGCTCCCCGTTCTCTCCGCATCCTGGCCGCGAACAATCACCGCTGCGTGGTGGTGGATGCACCTTGTTCCGTTGTTCTCATCCCCAGGAGGGCTTGCCCTCCCAGGGCGTGCGCCCTCTGATCTCATCATCCGGAGGTTCGCCATGTCTCTCGTCGTCAATGACTCCTGCGTGGAGTCGCTTTCCGCTGTCGCAGCCCAGCATGAGGACTGGATCATCCAGCAGGCTATCGCGCTGCTGGAGAGACGGATCTTCAAAGTCGGACCGTGCCTCAGCCGACCGGCCGCCGTGCGGGACTACCTGCGTCTAAAACTGGTCGCTGAGCCCAACGAGGTATTCGCAATCGTTTTCCTGGACAGCATGCACCAAGTGTTGGCCTACGAGCCGATGTTCAGGGGCACGATCAATTCGACTGCGGTCTATCCCCGTGTCGTCGTGCAGCGTGTATTGGAGCTGAAAGCCGCCGCAGTGGTCTTCGCGCACCAGCACCCCTCGGGTGTCACTGAGCCGTCGAGCGCCGATCGTGCGCTGACCCAGCAACTGCAGGCAGCGCTGGCGCTGATCGATGTTCGGGTACTGGATCACATCATCGTTGGCCAGGGGATTCCGTACTCCTTCGCGGAGCACAGCTTGCTGTAGCGCATCGTTCATTGATCACAACGGGGGCTTCGGCCTCCGTTTCTTCCTTGCCCCGAAGCAAGCAGGTATGCGGGGTGTCCGCGATGCGCATTGTTTGTGGGGGCTGCACCGGATTCGGCGTTTGACTATGGCCCTGATCAACTTCCGGGGCACGTGTCATGCCAGCATCTTTTCCCAGGTTCGCGCCAAGCTGGCGAGCCCTTGGCCTGGCCGTTGCACTGCCGGTGTCCTTGGGTGTCTTCAGTCCGGCCACATTCGCTGCCGATGTGCTGGTCATCACCGACAGCCGCCATCCGGTCAAGACCATGGGCGGCGAGCGGCTGATCGAGCTGGACGAAGCGCACCGGATTGAAGCGGAGCTTTCTGCGGAACTGCCCGCCGAACCCGAGCAGGCGACCGCCATCGTCAAGCGCCGACTGAACAGCGGCGGCACCGATCTCCAACGCCGCATCGCTTCCGCCTACCAGGGCGTCACCGACGCATGGAGCCTGGGCATCACCAGCGTCCCGGCCGTCGTGGTGGATCAACGCTACGTCGTCTATGGCGAACCGGATGTGGCCCGCGCAGTCGCTCGCATCGAGCAGCACTGGAGGGCCCAGCCGTGACCCGCCCATTCGACCTGATGCGCCGCCTGCGTGCTGGCGTGGCGTCCGTTCTGCTGCTCAGCGCCACGGGCAGCTACGCGCTCAACACCGCAACCATCGTCGGCTCGGTGGCATCGCCAGACTGCCTCGAATACCGCGTCGCCGGGATCTGCTACTGGCTCTACTGCACCTGGACGGGCTGTACGGTACGCACGTCCATCAAGGTCCGCCACTACATCCCCGATGCGGTCGTCTCCAGCTACAGCAACACCGGCGAAAACCCCTGGATCGAAGTCCGGCCGATGAGCACGCCCAACCCATCCGCCCAAGCCGGCGGGGACGGAACGACGAACGAGGACCACGAAAACAACCTCGCCAAGTTCAAGAACGCGGACGTCATCGGCCACCCGGGGGCCGAGGTGTTCAACCAGTTCGCTTCGTCGTCGGGCTATTTCTGCCAAGGCGCGGGCACAGCCTTCATGCCGTATCTGCTCAGCACGCTGGACACGCTGGCCTGGCGCTACAACGTGCCCGAGATGGCCTACCCGGAGGCGCTGATTCCCGGCATGCGTGAGGTCGGCGCACGCACCACGATGAACCTCTGGGGCAACGTGTATCCCCGCGGGGGTTTCCTGCACCAGACCGACGACCACAAGGCTGGTGCAGTGGTGGCCCAGCGCGCAGGCGATGTCGTCACGCGCCGGGGGCAGATCCACGTTTATCAGCCGCTGCTCGCCAACTCCCGCGATGGCTACTGGCCGGCTGGCGCGCTCATGGAGAGCGACGCCTCGACGGGCAAGTGGCAGGAACTCACGCCTGTCCTGTCCTCGTCCTGCGCGGTGTTCCCCCGCGATGGCTCCCTGACGCAAGCCCAGCAAGGCGACTACGCCTGGGCGCTCTGGCGGCCGTATGCCTGCTGCGAACGCCGGGGCCAGGTGTTTCTCGGCAGCGTCGATTTCCTCTGAGGTGGTGCCATGAAGTTCCGTCCTGCATTCAATCCGTTCTCCCGCCGGGTACGTCGCACGAGGATCGTCCTGGCGGTGGCCGGTGCGCTCGCGCTGACGAGCGGTGTGGCCTGGGGCCAACTGGGCTACCAGACCGGCGGCAGTGTCATCGGCGATGACGTCATGTACTCGATCGGCGGCGGAAACGCCGTGTCGATGGGACGTGCGGCTGGCATGCGCTCTCTCGGGGTCGGCGTGGGCTGGAACAGCAACTTGATCTGCGGTGACATGAGCATCCAGACCACGTTGAAGAATCAGCTCAACGGCGTCACCAACGGCTTCCAGCAAATCATGTCATCGGTGATCCAAAGCGCCACCAGCGCGGTGGCGTCGTTGCCGGCATTGATCATTCAGCGGGCCGATCCCGGCCTCTACAACCTGCTCACCAATGGCGTGCTGCAGGCACGGCTCGATTTCGACCGCTCCAAGCTGACGTGCCGTGCCATGGCGGAGAAGATGGCCGAGACGGCGGGCGGGCAACTCGGCTGGAGCCAGATGGCAGAAGGCTTGGCGCTGCGCGATGCGGTGTCGAGCACGGATGCGGTCTCGGCCATCGAGCAGGCCGAGACGCGCCGCGGCAATGACGGTGTACCCTGGGTTGGCGGCAGCAATGCCGGCGGTGCAGGCCAGCCCGCTATTCGGGTGGTCGGCGATGTCACCCGCGCAGGCTACAACCTGGTCAACGGTCGTGGCGTGACCGATACATCGTCCATCGCAGCAGCCAGTTGCGCCAGTCTGTCATGCCAGACCTGGTCCTCGCCGCAGCAGGCGATCGAATGGGCCACACGGGTCCTCGGGGAGCAGGAGCAGCGCACATGCGATTCCTGCACCAAGACCGAGACGGTGCCCGGCGTCGGACTGACGCCGCTGATCCAGGAGGAGTACGAGGCGAAGCTGGAAACCTTGCACGAGCTGATCTCGGGGACGCGCAACACGACGTTCGAGAACCTGCGCGAGGCTGGTAGCAACTCACTCCCCATCACCCGCAGCGTCATCGAGGCGCTACGCGACGAGCCGGATCAAGACCTGTTAGCGCGACGCTTAGCGTCTGAGGTCGCTCTCTCGTCGGTGCTAGAGAAGGCATTGCTGCTCCAGCGGACCCTGCTGACGGGCAAGAAGGAACCCAACGTGGCGGCCAACCAGTTGGCCGTCGAGGCGGTGAACAACGAGAGCAACACGCTCGATCAGGAGATCCGCAATCTCAAGACCGAGCTGGAATTGCGCCGCGAGCTGGCCAACAACTCGCCGATGGCCATCATCCAGCGCCACGGTACGCGTGCGGCGGGTTCGCGCGGCGTCTATGAGGGCGACCCGGTGCCCGACCGCCTCGACCAGTTGCAGAAGGGCAATCCGGGAGCCCGGCCGTGAGCCCGATGCGTGCGAGCTGGCTGTTCAGCCGGCGCGCGGCGAAGGCGCTGCTATGGACGGTGGTGATCATCGCGGCTGCCGTGGGGGCCAACGTCGTCGGCATCTACCTGGTCGGCAGCGTTGCCGGCTGGGAGCAGTGGCTGGCCGCCGCCGCGGGCTACTTCCTGGTGTGGCGGCTGTGCCTGTACGGCACGACAGCCTATGGATGGGTCTGGATGCGCCGCCGGCTGCTGGCGCGCGAGGCCCAGAACGGCGCAGATAGACAGGCACGGCGCCGCCTGGTGCGCAGCGAGATCGCCGGTGTCATCGCCATCGTGGCGCTGGAAGCCAGCCTGCTGATGCAGGGCTGAGGGGAGATTCATGCAATGACGCTTTTCACGACCGACTACCTGGAGTACTACCTCACCCTCGTGTCCTGGATTGTCCATAACGGGATCTGGGCCGTGCTGGTGTCCAGCGGGGTATTCGCGCTGCCGTTCGTGGCGATCATCGTGCAAGAATGGCTCAAGGCCCGCGCGGAAGGCGCGGACGAAGGCAACAAGGGCGTGCTGTCGGCTGCGCGCATTGAGAACCGGGTGTTCGTCGCCATCGTGGTGGTGATGTTCGCTGGCATTCCGTTCATCGACGTGGACCTCAACACCATCCAGTACGACAGTTCGCGCTCGGCGCAGTGCCAGGTCAGCGTGCCGCAGCCTAGCGACACGGGCTGGTCGCAGTCTTTCTCGACGCTCAACAACCAGAGCGCCAAGCTGCCGGTGTGGTGGGCCTTCATGCACGCGCTCTCGCGCGCCGTCACGGGTGCTTCCGTGGCGGCGATCCCTTGCGGTACTGATTTACGACAGATGCGGATGGAGATCGACGCCACGCGCATCGACGACCCGGTGTTGGCTCAGGAAGTCGCGGACTTCACACACGACTGCTACGGGCCGGCCCGCGCCAAGTTGTTCATGCAGCGTCCGAACCTCGATGCCGCACAGATGCACGACGTGACCTGGATTGGCTCGCGCTATTTCACGGACACGGCCGGCTACTACGACAACTATCGGTCGAGCACGCCACGCGATGGCTGGCCTTATGACAGCAATCGTGATGCTGGACTGGCCCAGGTGTCCAGCGGCGGTGGCTATCCGACCTGCAGGCAATGGTGGGCCGACGGAAGCAACGGCCTGCGCGCGCGGCTGCTTAGCCAAGTGGACCCGAATCTGCTCACGCGGCTAGCGGGCTGGGCCGGGTTCCTGAACCGTGCCGAGGTGGATGATTCCGTGATCCGCACCATCGCTTCTCCGAGACAGCAGAAGCTCAATCAGGGGTCGGTCTATACCGACTACGGCGGCCAGATCGACAAGACCTTGCCGAACGTCATCACGCGCGCCGCGGGTGACGTTGGTATGGCGGTGGGATCGATGGGCTTTTTCCCGGCTATGGACGTGGTGCGTCAAGCCCTTCCAATGGCGCTTTCGCTGCTTAAGATGGCCTTAGTCATTTGCATTCCATTGGTGTTAGTCATCGGCGCCTACGAGCTGAAAGCAGTAATCACTATCAGCGTCGTTCAGTTTTCCTTGTTCTTCGTCGATTTCTGGTTCCAGCTCGCGCGCTGGATCGACAGCACCATCCTTGATGCGCTTTATGGTTGGGGTTTCGGGTGGAACCGCCCGCACTCAAACTTCGACCCCGTGATGGGGTTGAACAATGCCTTTGGAGACATGCTGCTCAACTTCGTGATGGCGACGATGTTCCTGGTACTCCCCACGTTCTGGATTGGTGCGCTCACTTGGGTGGGCGTCCGTGCTGGTGCGATAGCCAATACCTTCGCCACTGCTACAAAAGATGCAGGTAGCGCGGGAGGCAAAGGAGCTGGAGCAATCTCAGGCGGTAAGCTCAGGTAATCGATACAGTTTGGGTATCAGTCGTCTTGGTACATCTCGTGGGATGTATCGTTGTGCAGATTGGGATCGTAGCCAGATGTGGTTCGCAGTTCCTCGATGGTCGGGTACTGCAACTCGTAGTCATCTTCAGCGGGATGTTGCTGATCCATTGCCCACCCCGCCGCCGCCAAACCCAGCAGCAGCAACAGCGCCAGCCAGAAGGCAGCATAGAAGAGCAATCCCAGCGCAACGAGCTTGACCACCCACAACAGCACAGCGACGCCCGCCATCGGTATCCCCTTGGAGGCGAGCCAGATCGACAACCGTCGCTCGCCGCGCACATAGGCGCGCCATCCGCGGCCGAAGCTGTGGCCAAGCCGTTCTGCGGTGCTGATGCGGGTTGTCCTGCTCATGGTCGTCTCCTGCTACATGGGATAGCTATTCCAGTTTGCTCCAATCCTGCTTGCTTTCCAGTACCAATGCGTTCCAGTCGTCTGGCGGATTTCCCCGCCCCAACATCTTTTCAAAAACGGCGTAGGGATCTGACTTGCTACCCGACGACCGCAAGGTCTGCTCATCATTGACCCAGGCGTACACGATGACCTTTGCCTTCGAATCGTACCGGAAGAACAGCCGGAACCGCCTTCCGATCTTGGCCCGTCGCCAGTGGCGGTGAGCCGGCCCCAGGGTATTGCCCTGGCGGTATTCGTCGCGCGCCGGATCACCCGGCACCACATCCAGCATCAACTGACTCAAGGCCCGGAAGAGCTTGACGTTGGCGTTGGACTCGAAGCCCTCCGGGTCGTTCTCCTGCGCGCGCCGCGCCGCTGCATCCAACTTCTGCAACTGCTCGATCACGCAGTCATGGAATAGCAGCGTCCAGCCGTGCCGTTGCATCAGAGCGCCACTTCCCCGTCGATTTCCTCGTCCAGCTTCACGCCGTGACCCGCTTGCTCCAGCATGGCGCGAGCCAGATCCTCGGGCAGGCCATGGACGTTCCGGCCCGCCTCGATGTCGCGGGCCAGCAGACTCAGGAACGCACCGATGGCGGGGTCCTCGTGCTCAGCGTCGGCACGGGTCACGATGACTTCTCCGTCACGCAGGTCGAACGCAACCTTGCCGCCGGCATCGACACCGAGCGCCTGCCGGATGGGCTTGGGCAGCGTGATCTGGCCTTTTGAGGTCAGGGTGGCAATTTCATGAATGGCAGGCATGGCCGTTCTCCTAATAGCGATGCCTCGATGGTAAGGAATATTCCTTACCATGTCAATATGGGGTCGCATGGCGTCCTCCCGAGTCCAAGAATCGGCCCATCGTAGTGCGGGAACACCAAGCCTTCACGCATCAATCCGGCCCGCCGAACCCCGCATTGGCCGTGGACGGTCAATGCCCCACGCCCTATACCCAAATGGTTAAAGGCCAAAGGGCAGAAAGGGCAAGGGAATGGGGTGCAAGGGGAAAGGCTCTACCTCGAAAAGGCGAAAAGGCCTCCCGGTCGGCCCGCCACCAGGACACTTACATGCTCTCACTGTTCCAGCGAAAACGGCCCCCGGTCGCTGCCGCTCCGTCGCCAGCGCCCGCCACCGATCTTCCGAAAGGGTTGTTGCGGCCCGAGTCGGCTGCATCGCTGCTGGCGACGCCGCGCCGGCAGAAGCTGCTGGAGCACATCTGGCATCGCACATCGCTCTCGCGCAAACAGTTCGCCACCCTGTACCGCATACCGCTGGAGCGCTACGCCGAACTGGTCCAGCAGTTCCCCGCCTCGGAAAGCCACCACCACTCCTACCCGGGCGGCATGCTCGATCACGGCCTCGAAATCGTCGCTTACAGCCTGAAGCTACGGCAATCCCATCTGCTGCCCGTCGGTGCCAGCCCCGAGGACCAGGCGGCGCAATCCGAGGCCTGGACCGCCGCTGTAGCCTACGCCGCGCTGCTGCACGACATCGGCAAGATCGCCGTCGATCTGCATGTCGAGCTGGCCGACGGCAACACCTGGCATCCCTGGCACGGCCCGCTGCTCCAGCCATACCGCTTCCGCTATCGTGAGGATCGCGAATACCGCTTGCATAGTGCTGCAACAGGTCTGCTCTACCGCCAACTGCTCGATCGGCACGTCTTGGACTGGCTCAGTGGCTACCCGGCGCTATGGGCCCCGCTGCTCTACGTCTTGGCCGGACAGTACGAGCATGCCGGGATCCTGGGCGAGCTTGTCGTGCAGGCTGATCGCGCTTCTGTGGCGCAGGAGCTGGGTGGTGATCCGGCCCGCGTCATGGCCGCGCCCAAGCACGCACTGCAACGCAAGCTGCTCGACGGGCTGCGTTATCTGCTCAAGGAAGAGTTGAAGCTGAACCAGCCCGAGGCCTCTGATGGCTGGCTCACCGAGGACGCACTATGGCTGGTGAGCAAGACGGTTTCCGACAAGCTGCGCGCGCATCTGCTGTCTCAAGGCATTGACGGCATTCCTGCGAACAACACCGCCGTATTCAACGTGCTGCAAGACCACGGCATGCTGCTGCCCACTTCGGATGGAAAAGCGATCTGGCGCGCGACCGTGACCAGCGCGACCGGCTGGTCCCACGCGTTCACTCTGCTACGTCTGGCTCCCGCGCTGATCTGGGAATCCGGCGAGCGACCAACATCCTTTGCAGGCACGGTGGCGATCGACATAACACCTACTGAAAACGAGGCGGGCGCACCGGCGACGTCGCCCATGATCAAGGCGAAGCCAGTCTCAGAAAGCCAGGAGGTCCCACGTTGGGGGGGCGATAGCGCCGCCGCCTTGGTTTTGCCGCCCGCAGCCCGACCCGTGCCCGACGTCATGGAGGACATGCTGTCAATGGTGGGGTTGAGCGGCGCGTCCGGTGCCGGGCAGGATTCAGAGGCCGTCTCGGGGCCGGACCATTCCGCGCAGCCCGATGCTCACATGGCAGCGCTTGCTGCTACAGCAATTCCTTCGTCATCCATATCGACTGGTGCACCTTCTTCGACGGCAGCGAAGCCGTCGGGCGAACATTTCATGGTGTGGCTGAAGCAAGGTATTGTCTCGCGACGACTCATCATCAACGACGCGAAGGCGCTCGTGCATACCGTGAGCGAGACAGCCTATCTGGTCAGCCCGGGGGTGTTCCAGCGCTATGCGCAGGAACACCCGCAGGTCGGAATGTTGGCCAAGCAAGAGAACCAGCAGGATTGGCAATGGGTGCAAAAGCGTTTCGAGCGCCTGCAGCAACATCGCAAGCAATCCAGCGGTCTTAACATCTGGACATGCGAAGTGACAGGACCCAGGAAGTCAAGGCGTTTACACGGCTACCTTCTGTCAGATCCGCACCTCATCTTCGTTGAAGTCCCACCTGACAATCCGTACCTATCTCTCGGCGCCGCATCGTGACGAACACGACCACCGCCGAAGCAAGCGCAATGATCGCTGCCGTCAAAAAGGCGTGTGAGAATCCCGCGCTATAGCCATGCTGTGCAAGCGAAGTAATCGTGGCCGCGAGGTCGGGTGGATAAGCCCCGACGGCACGTTCAAGATCTCCCGCTGCGATGCTGTCGACGAATCCAGGCGCTATCGGCAAACGCTCCGCTGCCATTGCCTGTTCGAGCGCAGAGCGTGTGCCGCTGGCTAGCACCGCTCCCAGTCCGGCAAAACCGAGCAGAATTCCCGAGAAACGTGACGTGGTGCTAATGCCTGATGCCATTCCTGCCCTATGCCTGGGCACCGTGCCCATGATGGCCTTCTGCGTTTCGCCGTTGAGCAGCCCGCCACCTGTTCCCAAGATTGCCATCCCGACGATCAGCAACAACTCTCCCGGTTGTCGGGCGGCGAACATCATGGTCAAGTTCCCCAGTGCAACGATTGCGAGCCCCAGAGTCAAGATGCGTGAGCTGTCCAAATACGGCGAGAGTCGCCGGCCGACTTGCGGAAAAATCAGCATGGCAAGAGCAAAGGGCAGCATGCCGATTCCCGCCGCAAGTGCTCCATTGCCACGGCCGTTTTGCAGAAACAACGGCAGCAGCGATGCCATGACCTGGGCCGACGAGGCGTAGGCGAACATCGCCAACACGGCTCCCACGAAGGGCCAAGCCGTGAAAAGCTCAAGATCGAGCATCGGATGAGTGCGACGCCGTTCAACCCAGACAAAGACAGCGAACAACAACAGGCCGCCCGCAATTCGCAACAAAACTGGGCCGCTCATCCAACCGTGGCTGGGTCCGACGATCAGGGCCCAGGTGACACTAAACATTGCTAGTGTGAAGAGAACGATTCCTGGGATGTCCAAGGTCCGCGGTGTTGGGTCACGCGACTCCTCCACCAGCGTAAGTACCGCTATCGCAAGCAGTACACAGATCGGAAGGTTGATGTGGAAAGCCCAGCGCCAGCCGAGCACGCTGCTGATCGCTCCACCAATCAGCGGCGAGACGACCATCGTGAGCCCCATGATGCCACCCCATATCGCCCACGCACGGCCACGTGCGTTTTCATCGTGGAATGTGTGTCCGATGATGGCCAAGGCAGGGGCGAGAAGGAACGCGGCCCCAACTCCCTGAACCGCCCTAGCCAGATACAGCCCCGGTGCCGAAGGCGCCAGACCACAGGCCAGCGATGCAATTGCAAAGAGTGCTATCCCGAAAAGAAAAACCCTTCGTCGGCCATAGCGGTCAGCGATGGAGCCGGCGGGAAGGAGTAGGGCTGCGAAGCATAGAACATAGGTACTGATGACCCACTCCACTTCGGCAAACGAGGCCTGTAGATCCCTGGCGATGGTTGGCAGAACGATACCAACGACGTTTGTGTCGAGGACGGTCATTGCGCAGCCGGTTGACGCGACAAAGAGAATTGCGGTCTCTTTCCTCATCGCGGGGCGGGTAACTGAATTATTCATCGTGGGATCGGCTATTTGAGTGCCGCTATGCCGGCTTGGGCGATTTCTTCATCATGCTGGGGGGTGTCCGCGGATACTCCGATGGCCCCAACAGTGTGTCCGTTGACGACGATAGGAAGTCCGCCACGCATCAGGACGAAACCTTGGGCAGTGATGGCGGCAGGTCGAGGACCGTTGATCGCATCCTCGAGCGCACCGCTGGGACGTCGAAAGAGCGCAGCGGTGCGCGCCTTACCTGGAGCGAGTTCTACACCTGCAGGCACAGCCGCGTTGTCCATGCGAAGCAGAAGGATGGGCGAACCGGAGCTGTCGACAACGGCAATCACGCACGGCCAACCGGACGCTTGTGCCTTGGATTGCGCAGCTGAGAGGACCTGTTGTGCGGCAGCAAGGGTGAGCACCGGCTGGCTCGGCAACTCGGCTGCGGCCGCTGGCAACGAAGCCAGCGCAAGGGAGCCAGCAAGCGCAAGTGCCGCTGTCAGATGTGAAAAACGAGACATCACGAAACTCCAACGAAAGTAGATGCTGTCATTGAAGCAGGGCAGACAATTCAGTTCAATAAAGCAGTTTGTTAAGATAATTCAGTAAAAATGAATAGAAAACTCGATAGCCATGGACATCCGTCATCTCCGCTCGTTCGTCACGGTTGCAGAAAATCTGCACTTTTCACGCTCTGCTGAGCAGCTTGGGCTATCTCCCCCGACATTGACTGCGCAGATTCAGGAAGTCGAACGCTTGTTGCAGGCGCGGCTGTTCAATCGAACAAAGCGGTCAGTCAGCTTGACACCTGCTGGAGAAGCCTTCCTGACGGAAGCGCGCGCTACCCTCGAGCAACTTGATAGGGCGATCCACGTGGGCCGCCGTGCCGGTCGCGGCCAAGTCGGAAGAGTGGAGATCGGCTATGTGGGTTCAGCAGCCTTCTTCGGCGTACTCCAGGACCAAGTTCAGCGATTTCGCAATCAATGGCCTGACGTCATGGTAAACACAAAGGAGTTCCCAACCGACCAACTCACGCCCCTCCTTGAGGAAGGCAGAATCGATGTGGCCCTTGTACGGACGCCCGTGCTCCTGCCACCTTCGATCTCAAGCCATATCCTGGCACGAGACCGATTCTGCTTGGCTCTGCCGGCAGACCACATCTTGGCCCAGACGCCCAGTGACATTCATCCGCGGGCACTAGCGAACGAGTCGTTTGTGGTTCCGGAGCAGGCGCTGGGACTGCGCGAGGTGGGCAAGCGCGGGAGATTCAATCCACATATCGTCTCGGCCCCTGGAACTTTGGTTGCGGTGCTGACGCAGGTGGCGCTTGGTGTGGGCGTTGCGGTCATTCCCAGTATCTTGACCCAAATCATCCAACTGCCGAATGTGGTCTACAGGCAGATTGCTGGACCTGCCATTACCTCGGAGGTGGAGGCGTTATTTCGACGACATGAGCGACTGCCGACTGTGCGCAACCTTATCGGCCAAATACTCGAGACCGACGCAAGCCTGTGGAAAGCAGGGTTTCCGCAAAGTATGCAGATCAACTGCCCTAAACAGAACGCTTAGCGCCACTGCACGAAGCCATCGTGCATGCCACGCATTAAAAGCGTCGGTGCCATGACGCGCGACAGCACCGCGCGCTGGTCGTATTCGATGCGCTCACTGAAAAGCCCCTGTATATGCGCCACATTAAATTGCGACGCAGCGCGCCGGAAACCGTTCGCTATGGTTGAATAATCCCCGTACGCCCATCAGTCCGATCAGTCGGTCCGCCCATAGTTGCCGTCCGCCCGGTTGCCCGAGCAGCGCGTAGCGCTTCAGCTTCGCACGCTCGAGGTGATCAGGTGGCCCCAGGCGTGCGAAAGCATTGACAACGACCAGTCGCCGTACGCGCCGTGGCATCTGTGCTGCCAGGTCCAGGCCGACTCGTGCGCCCTTGGAAAGTCCACACATGTCCGCCGTCTCGATGTCCAAGTGCTCCAGCAAGGCTGCGAGCACATCCCGGTACACGGCGAATGATACATCCAGTCCCTCTGATTCGCCGTGGCCTAGAAGCTCCAGGCAAACCACGCGGAACTTGAATGTCTACATTTCATCAGCAGGAAGCTTGCCGCGGGGATCGCGACCAGCCCCTACAGCAGCCTTATCCATATACGGGGAACTGTCGGGTCAGGCTGTCTACCTGCTTTAGGACGTTCGCGATCGAAGCATGATCTGTGGGCGCGTCGAGCAAATCGGCAATCAAGTTCGCTGTCAGTCTGGCTTCACCTTCCTTAAAGCCCCTTGTCGTCATTGCTGGTGTTCCCAGACGAATACCGCTGGTCACGAAAGGCTTCTCCGGATCGTTAGGGACGGCATTCTTGTTCACGGTGATGTGTGCCTGTCCCAGCACGCGCTCGGCGTCCTTTCCGGTTAGACCACGGCCTCTCAGGTCAACGAGCATCAAGTGACTTTCCGTGCGGCCCGAAACGATTCGAAGACCGCGTTCGGTCAGAGTCTCTGCCATGGCTTTGGCATTTGCCAATACCTGTGCGGCATAGGTTTTGAACGCCGGCTCCAACGCCTCCTTGAGTGCCACGGCCTTGGCCGCAATCACGTGTTCAAGCGGGCCGCCCTGGATGCCTGGGAAGATGGCGGAATTCACGGCCTTCTCATACTCCGCCTTGCACATTATCAGCCCGCCGCGAGGACCGCGCAGGGACTTGTGCGTGGTTGTGGTCACGAAGTCGGCATGCGATATCGGGTTTGGGTAAACACCGCCTGCGACAAGTCCGGCGTAATGGGCGACATCGACCATGAACAGCGCACCGCTTTCATGAGCGATCTCGGCCAGCCGTGAAAAATCTATGCGCAGCGAGTATGCCGACGCGCCGGAAACGATCAGCTTCGGCTTGTGCTCATGCGCCAACCGTGCCACTTGGTCGTAGTCGATTTCTTCCTTTGCGTTGAGTCCGTAGGCGACGAAGTTATACAGTTTCCCTGAAGAGTTAACTGGTGATCCATGTGTCAGGTGCCCCCCTTCGGCGAGGCTCATACCCAACACGGTATCGCCTGGCTGGATGGCAGCCATATAGACAGCCTGGTTGGCTTGGGAGCCAGAATTTGGTTGCACGTTTACCGCTTCCGCGCCGAAGAGTTGCTTGGCTCGGTCGATCGCGATCTGCTCGACGATATCGACAAATTCGCACCCGCCGTAATAGCGCTTTCCGGGATAGCCTTCAGCGTACTTGTTCGTCAGTTGCGACCCCTGCGCTTGCATGACGGCCGGACTGGTATAGTTTTCGGAAGCGATCAGTTCGATATGTCGCTCCTGACGTTCATTTTCCCGCTCAATGGCCGACCACAGTTCGGGATCGGCTTGCTGGAGCGTACGGCTGCGGTCAAACATGATGAATCTTCCTTTCGTTATGAAAAACAATGAAATCCGTTCTACGGTTTCTGTGTCAGAACCCACTCTGCCAGCTTGTTGGTTTCCTCGACCGAGATCCTGGCATTGGGCGGCATAGGCACCCTACCCCACGCGCCAGTGCTGCCATTGCGAATGCTCCGGGCGAGAAACGTCTCTGGCATCTGGCTTGTCGCCATGTCGTGCGGCGATGTCTTGAAAAGACGGTCCAACGACCTTCCTATCGATCTGGTGACAGGCCAGGCAGGCCCTACTTCGAATCAACGTATCTGATGCAGCTGCGCTGTTACTCAGCACGGTCGCTGCCGCACATGCGAACCATGAGCACGTCCATCCTCAACACGAGAGACCGCTTGGCTTCTGACCAATTGATGGCAACGATCGTCGTGATTGGCATCTTGGGCTATGCGCTCGATGCAGCTGCCAGTGTCGGTTACCGCCTTTAGACACGCATTTGTTAGCACTTGCCTACTGCCTATCGGTTCTACACGCGGGAGGAGGTGCGCGCCGTAACGACCAAGTAGCGCGCGATCTGCGGTGCGATCTTGCCCAGGGACGGCACGAGAGCAAGGCAGCGGACTCCGCCCGCGTTTCTATTCCGAGGGCTCTGAAACTGCTGTGCGAGGAACCTCGTCGGTGAACGAGACCGGCACGAGTGGCTGCCTGTTTACCCGCAACTGAAACACGTCGGGCCGAGCGTAGTGACCAACTACGTCAAGATCGAATTTCCCACGTGAAATAGTGCTGACATCGATCTCAGCGAGAAAGACACCCTCCTCGTCAAAGGTTGGGGCGACCAAGACCTTTCCGAGTGGATCAATAATGCATGAGCCTCCCCGAATAAGAACCGTTTTTTCCGGTCCTTGCGTCTTGGCACTATGACCGCTCGGGAAGTCTTCCGAAGTCATGTACTGGCAGGCCGATATCACGAAACACCGCCCTTCCAATGCAATCGTTTGCATCGTGGGAAGCCATGTTTCGCGAGCATCGACTGTGGGAGCGCAGTAAAGCTGCACGCCTTGGGCATACATCGCCGTACGCAAAAGGGGCATGTAATTTTCCCAGCAGATCACTGCACCGAGCTTGCCCAGTTCGGTATCTAGGACTGGCAAGGTCGAGCCGTCGCCAAAGCCCCAAACGAGACGCTCCAAGGCTGTAGGCATCAACTTGCGATGCTTGCCTAGATATTGGCCCTCAGGCCCGTAGAAGAAGACGCTGCAATAGAGCGTTCCCCCCGCGCGCTCTATGACTCCCACCACCAGATACACTTTGCTAGAGCGGGCCACTCCAGACAGGACATCAGATTCAGGCCCATGTTCCTCGATGGCTCCTTCGAAGTAGCGACGAAATTCATCCCTCCCTTCATCACTTCGCGTTCCAAGCCGCGCTCCAAAGTCGAGGCCCTTGGGGTACCCACCAATAAACGCTTCCGGAAACACGACGAGCTTAGCGCCTTGTCTCGCTGCACTGTTTGTCAGCTGCACCAGTTTTTCCAAGGTTGCCGGAGTGTCATATACAACAGAGCCGGCTTGAACAACCGCTGCTTGAAAAGTCTCATTATTTGACATAGCTATCTCTCCTAGAAATGGCCCGCCATTCACTTCAGACAGCGGGGGGATAAACACATCGTAGTGATGATGCAAGATTTACAAAGCCAACGCTTGATATCGGAGACGCGAAGCGCTAGGGCCGGCACCGACATCGACATTCCGCCTCACTCGGTTCGGTTGGCATCGATAATCGTTAACGCTGTCATATTGACAATCCGCCTTACCGTTGAGCTTGACGTGAGGATATGCACCGGCGCTCGGGTACCCAACAGGAACGGCCCGACTGCAACATTGCTGCCCGCAGCCGTCTTGAGTAGGTTGTATGCGATGTTGCCGGCATCCACGTTGGGGCAGACCAGCAGGTTGGCCGAGCCCTGCAGCGGCGAGCTGGGCAGCAGGCGTTGACGCAGCGCAGCATCCAGTGCGCAGTCGCCGTGCATTTCGCCATCAACTTCCAACTCGGGCGCAGCCGCACGGATCAGTTCTAGCGCCTGGCGCATTTTCTTGCCGGAGGCCGAGCTGTCCGATCCGAAATTTGAGCGTGACAGCAAGGCCACCTTGGGTTCCAAGTTCAGGCGGCGCATCTCTTCAGCAGCGAGCACTGTGAACTCGGCGATCTGTTCTGCCGTCGGGTCGTCGTTGACGTGGGTATCGACCAGCGCCACCGTGCGGCCTTCTAGGAGCCTGTCGGACTTTCCCACCTTCCGCCCAGAGACTCCAT
>NZ_JSYI01000097.1:0-312 GCF_001023515.1 Diaphorobacter sp. J5-51
CATCGGCGTCCGTGGTGCTCTCGTGGGTGTCGTTGCAGCGCTCCTGCCCCTTGAAGTCCACCTCGGGGTTGCGCCCAGGCGGCGTGCCGCTGTCGTCGTCTTTGCGCTTGAAGCTCTTGTGCGAGGCCCAGGCGTCAATGAGCGTGCCGTCCACGCTGAAGTGCTCGTCGCTGGCGAGCTTGCCCCACTGGGCACTGAGCTTGACGCGCTCGAAGAAGGCGCGGGCGAGGTCTTCGTTGAACAGACGTTCGCGGTTGGCGCTGAAAGTGGAGTGGTCCCAGACCTTGTCTTCGATGTTCAGGCCCACGAACC